>JBCCGX010000532.1:0-6893 GCA_039029035.1 Acidobacteriota bacterium
AGGCCGACCATCTGGTTGAGGTTGGCGAAGCGTGGATCCTGGGTGTGGCCGTGGAAGAAGCGGTAGTAGATCTGTTGCCCGATCACCGCCAGCTTGAACAGGCCGAAGCAGAAGTAGAAGGTGAGATCCTTGATTTCGGTACCGGTCTGGATGCTGTAGCGCTCGGCCAGCTGCTGCCGGGTGAGGCTGCCGGGTAGCGAAGTCGGGCCGAAGGCGGCGGCCTGCCAGCGTGGGTCGTCGGTGGCTTCGGTCCAGTAGCCCAGGGTGGTGCCGAGATCCATCAGCGGATCCCCCAAGGTGCACATCTCCCAATCGAGCACCGCAACGATGCGGGTCAGGTCATCGGCGGCGAGCACCAGGTTGTCGTATTTGTAGTCGTTGTGCACCAGCGCCGCGCCCGACTCGGTGGGCCTGTGGCCGTGCAACCAGGCGGCCACCTGATCGAGCTCGCGCCAGCTGTCGGTCTGGGCCTTCTGGTAGCGTTTCGTCCAACCGCTCACCTGGCGTTCCACGTAACCCTCCGGCTTGCCCAGGTCGGCCAGGCCAGCGGCCTCGTAATCCAGCGTGTGGAGCGTCGCCAGATTGTCGATGAACGCCTCGGAAAGGCGCGTTGCCATCACCGAGCTGATCTCCAACCCCGGCGGCACCTTCTTGCGCAAAACGATGCCGCGGCGCCGCTCCATGACATAGAAGGGCGCGCCCATCACCGACTCGTCTTCGCAGTAGAGATACGGTGCCGGCGCCTGAGGGTAGACCTTGCTCAGCCGTTCCAGCACCCGGTACTCGCGCCCCATATCGTGCGCCGACTTCACCCGGTTGCCGAACGGCGGCCGACGCAACACGAGCTCCAGATCGCCAGCACGCAGCAGGTAGGTGAGGTTCGAGAAGCCGCTGGGGAACTGCTCCACCGAAAGCGGGCCGGTCATGCCCTCGAGGTGTTGGCGTAGATAGGGCTCGAGCGTCTCGAGATCCAACGCTTCACCCTCGCGGGGCGGGCGACTCTTATCCAGGTGCTGATCCAAGCCTCGATCCTCCTTCCGTGGCGCCTGTGGGTCGACGGGGTGCGTGGGCGATCTTACCGGGGATGCGGGCGAAGCATCCGTCCGATCGACCGGCGAATCAGATCAGCCGCCGAAGAAACGTTGCTTTGTCCATCCGTTGACGGATCCGCGCCACCCGCTGGCGGTAGACGCGACTGGCGCTGCCGGGGTACCAATGCGAGGGCCTGGGCAGAGACGCTGCCAGCTGCGCCGCCTCGGCCTCATTGAGCGCGGCAGCCGATTTGCCGAAGTAGTGCCTGGCACCGGCTTCGGCGCCGTAGATGCCCGTCCCAAGCTCGACGATGTTGAGGTAGATCTCGAGCAGCCGGCGCTTCTCCAAGTGTCTCTCCAACTGCCGGGTGAGAAGCGCCTCCTCGAGCTTGCGCAGTGGATTGCGCGACGGTGAAAGCCACAGGTTCTTGGCCAGCTGCTGGGTGATCGTCGAGGCGCCGCGCGGCATCTTGCGTCGGCGAACGGCATCGCGCACCGCCGCCTTGATCTCCTCCACCGCGAAGCCCTCGTGATCGAAGAACTCGATATCCTCGCTGACCAGAACCGCCCGCTTGAGGTGCGGCGAGATCGCATCGTATCGGACCCAGCGCCAGGCCACCTCGGTGTTCTGACCCTGCGCTCGGCGACTCGCTTTGAAGCGCTCGATGAATGCAGTGGTCTCGGGGTCGGTCTTTGCCAGCGCCGCCACGTCGGGCCAGGTCACCGCCTTCCAGCCGAGCCACAGGCTCGCTACCGCCGCCAGCAGAGTGGTGAGCCGAAGGCAGCCACGCAACCGGGGACGGTGGGATCGGCGGGGCCGCAGAGGCTCTTTTCGTCGGGTGCGCACCGGTGCCATTTTACGGCGGGTGCAGGACGTCGCGTAGGGCAGACCCTACCCTTCAAGTCTCCCGAGTCCTCGCGAGGCAGAGGGGTTTGACAGCTTAATTGCTTAACATATAGTCTGCTGGCTATCGCATTTGCAGCCGCGAGGGGTGTTGGAGTCGAGCAGCTCCAACGCTTGACGGGTCGCTCCGGCCCTGGCCGGAGACAGGCGCGTGCCGACTTTTTGCAAAGGAGTCGACATGCCCAAAAGCTCAGCCCGATTGTTTGTCCTGCTCACGATCTTTCTCATGCTGCTAGGGACCGGATGCGCTACCGCTCCGGCGCCCCAAACCGCGCCCCAGGCGCCGGCCGCGGACACACCGACCGCCGAGCCCGCCGCACCGGTGCGTCCGGCGCCGCGCGGCCCGTCCGATCCGTCGGAGCCAGGCGAAGCCAACGAAGTGCCGTGGGTGGATAGCCTCACCTACACGGCCGACGGTCCGGGCTTTGTCGATCTGCGCACCGTCGAACCGGGTGGGTTCTCCAAGTACACCCACTTGACGCGCGGCCGTAAGGGGGAGCGCATCGAGTCGCCGATCTCCGAAGAGCGGGCCGCCATCCTGCGCCAGCTGGCTATGCTGCAGGAGCCCAACCCAGGGGTGCAGAACATCGCCGACGCGACCCAGCGTGTCGCCAGCCGCGCGCCGACCGCCGGCGTCGCCTTCGACAGCATCGACTTCACCCAATGCTGCGGTGGTGGCGGTAGCGTGCCGCCGGATCCGGAGCTCGCGGTGGGCCCCAATCACATCATCGCGGTGGTCAACGTCGCCTTCGAGATCTACGACAAGAGTGGCAACGTGCTGCAGCCGGCGACCAGCTTCGCCAGCTTCTTCGCCGCTCATCCCGACTGCGACGCGCCGCCCAACGGCGTGTTCGATCCCAACGCCATCTACGACGAAGAGGAAGACCGCTTCATCCTCGGGATCGACGGCAACTTCACCGACTACTGCATCGCCGCCAGTGTCGGTCCCGACCCGGTCAACAGTGGTTGGCACACCTACAACTTCATGACCAACTTCGGCGGGGCCGATTTCGACTACCCGCACGCCGGCGTCGGGCTCGACGCCATCTACATGGGCTCGAACCAGTTCGGCGGCGCCGCCGGCTTCGAGGGCCGTGTTTTCGCCATCGACAAGGCCGCCCTCTACGCCGGCTCGCCGACCCTCACCGTGGTCACCCACAGCACCGGCTTCGACGGCACCCCGCAGCCGGCCAACCTACACGGCTTCGCCCAGGGCACCTGGCCCACCAGCGGACCGCACTACATCATGACCGAAGTCTTCGACGGCCCGACCCACACCGTGTGGTCGTGGACCGATCCGTTCGGCGCCAACATCTTCAACCGCGATGGTGATGTCGATCTCGCCGCCGCGGCCGGCTCGCCGTGCCCGGGACAGAGCTGCTTCCCGGTCGACGTGCCGCAGCTCGGCGGCCTGCCGATTCAGGCTAATGACTTCCGCGGTCTCGACACCGAGTACCGCAACGGCTTCCTGTGGACCAACCAGACCATCTCGTGCAACCCGGGCGGTGGCACCGTCGACTGCGTGCGTTGGGCCCAGGTCGATCCCACCGGGCCGTCCGTCGTCCAGGCCGGCGTCTTCGCCAGCCCCGGCGAGTGGCGCTTCTTCCCCGATCTGGCGGTCAACCATTGCGACGACATGAGCGTCGGCTATACCAAGAGCAGTCCGACGACCTTCCCCGGCGTCTGGGTCACCGGGCGCGAGAGCACCGACCCGCCGGGCGTTTTGCAAGCCGAGACCCTGCTCAAAGCGGGTGAGCTCACCTACACCTCGTTCGAGACCAGCCAACCGCCGTTCACCGCCTACCGTTGGGGCGACTACACCGGCATGACCATCGACCCTGACGGCCAGACCTTCTGGTACCTCGGTGAGTACGCCAAAGACAACGGCAACACCGTCGGCAATCCGGACACCCACTGGGGCACCTACATCGGCTCCTTCAGCTATCCCAACTGCCAGGTCAACACCTGCGGCAACGGCACCATCGAGGCGCCGGAAGTGTGTGATCCGCCCGATTTCGGCGGCGAGACCTGCGTCACCCAGGGCTTCGACGGCGGTGTCCTCGGCTGCGCCACGGATTGTGGGAGCTTCGACACCTCGGCCTGCGTGCTGTGCGACGAGGGTCGCACCCACGGCGAGTGGAAGCTGCCGCAAGGCGCCGTCTCTGGCTTCGCTTCCGGCAAGCTGGTCGATCTGAACAACGTCGGCGTCTACGGCCTGCGCGCCCGCCTGGTCGCCACCAGCGCCACCACCGGCCGGATCATCGGCCAACTCGGCGATGGCACCATCCCCGATCCGGACTTCGATGTCCGCGGCACCTACACCATCACCAACCCGCCCGGCGCCGGCCGCTGGCAAGCCGAAATCTTCCAGCTCGGCACCACTACCAACCCAGTGGGCAAGATGGAAGGCGGCTTCGATACCAATCCCACCGGCACCACCCTCGGTCGCTACAAAGGCGAGTGGAAGCTCTGTAACTGAGCGACCTGTAACTGAGCCTCACGCTCCGGCTTTCTCTGTTCGAGAAGGCCGGAGCTTCTGCCTTGCGTTCCCTCAATGCACGCCCGGCGTTTCGTCTCTGGCGAGGCGCCGGGCAAAATCACTGGCCAACTCCTCGGCGGTGACCGCCGCCGCAGCACCCAGGAACTCGATCAGCTGGCGCAGTTGGTCCTCGCGGCAATAACCGATCGCGCCGCGCACCTCCGTCGCCAGGTCCGAAGCGATCTCGCCCTCCAGCATCCTCTCCTCGTCGCGAGATGGCGGCAGCGCCTCGGCGAGAGCACCCAGGCGCGTGTCGATCTGTCGCAGCTCGGCCACGATCTGGCCCAGAGCTGCCTGAGCTTTCTGTACATCCACGTTCTCTCTCCCTCGCAGCGCCCTCGCCACGCCGAATCTCTGTTTTTCGGTCCACGAGCTACGCAGACGAGGTTGACGCACAAAGATCTCGGTCTACAAGAGATCTCAGGTGCCATTTTCGCCTCTCTGCCGGACCGCAACGACCAAAAAGACCTCACCATTTCGGCGCCCAACGGCTATCGTCGCAGCGTCAAGACAAGGCGCGCCCGAGCCCGCCGCGGTGGTGAGGTGTCGCGGTGCGTCGGGGAAGGAGTGACTTATGTGGACACGTTGGCCGACGGAACCGCGGATCGGGCCTCTGATTGATCCAACGGGCTAGACGACTGACCATTTCAGAGGATCGGCAAGGCCGATCCTCTAATCGACAACAAGCCCACAAGGTGCGGTAGGTATGGTTCTGAGTGCCGCTACGGGACGACCAAAATCTTTAGTTGCACCATTCGTGTGCGAGCTTGCCGAAGAACACTTATAGGTACTTCTTGGGCCTCAACAGATGACGTGAGGAGTTCAAGTGCAGCTGTAGCTTCTCCGTGAATGTTCAGTGCTTCGAAGACGGGCAGAGCCTGGCTTGCCAGCTTTAATGCGTTCTTAGGGCGTCCACTTTTCTGAAACAAGATCGCCAGCTCGAGGGATACAACCGCAGCATAGTCGACTTCATTGATTTCAAGAAACCCCTCTCTGGCAGAGTTCAGCAGCTTGCCCGCGCTGCTCGTTCGTCCGATGCCTATTTCCGTCAGAGCTTTCAGCCATTGGAGTTGATGGAAAACAAGGCGGCTGCCTGTGACGGAACACAGTTCCTTGACCTGAGGTAGGAGGCCTGCAGCCAGCTGAAAACTACGCAGGAGGGCGTAGGCTGTTGCTAGATTCATGGTCGCTGAAAGATGAAGAAATGGGTCGTTGTCTCGCGCAATGCGGATCGCTTTTTTAAGATCCGGTACAGCAGTTTCTACTTTCCCCGAGTAGATACCTATATTGGCTCGAACAATCAGGGCCTGGGCAAGGAGATATCGTTCGCTGGCGCCTTCGAAACTTTCGACGGCGCGACCGATCAACCCCAAAGCCTCGTCGAAACGCCGTTGATACAAACGCAACGAAGCCTGATAGAGATAAATCTCCCCTTCCGCCAACACATTCCTCGGCCGGTTTTTGGACACCGCGACCTGAAGCGCCTCCTCGGCGCCGGAGAAATCGAGCGCCAGGCGCCGCGCATTACCCAGCCAGGCCCAGCCTCTCGCCTCCAGGGCCGGGAGCTGATCACCGAGACCCTCGGCACAACTTTCCAGGCTGAGGATCGCGAGCTCCGCCAGATGCAGACCGTGAGCGCGATCCTTGCGCCCCGCCTCGCGGCTCTTGCGTCGCAAGAGGTCGAAGAACGCCGAGGTGGAGAAGCGAACCTGGCGCCGTACGGTGGCCTTCTGCACCGGCCACCGGCTGGGCCTCGAGCCACTCCCAGGTCTGCTGCGCCGTGAAGCGCTCGAACGCCGCCCCGTCGGTCGGCCACGGTGCCGGCTGATCGCCCGGCTCCAGGGCATAGAGCTTCTGCAGGTGCGTCACCACCGCCGCCGCCTGGGACGGCGCCAGCTTGCCATCCAAGCCGTCGCGCCACACCTCGTAACTCCTCACATCCCACTCCACCGTCGACGAGTCCACCGTCTGGCGGGCCCGCGTGCGATAGTCGCTCGGCGTTTCGCGCAACACCCGCTGGAAGGCGCGACTGAAGGCCCGCCCGTCGCCGTAACCCACCAGCTTGCCGATCTCTTCAATCGTCAGGTGAGTGAGGCGCAAGAGGCGCTGCGCCGTTTCCGTGCGGCAGCGCGCGATGTAGCTATGCGGCCGCTCCTGCAGATGCTCGCGCAGCTTCTGCAGCAGCGCCGTGCTACGTACCCTGCAGCCGCGCTTCATGTGGTTCACATCCAGGTCGGGATCAAAGAGATGCTCCTCGATATGCCGCAGGAAAGGCCTGAGCCTCTCCGGCAAGCGCTGCCTGTCGCTGCGAATGCGACGGCACGTGTCCGCCGCCGCCAGAGCCAGTAGCTCCTCCCTCTTTCTGACAGCCATCTCTACCTCCCGTGGGTTGGAGGTATTCTGCACCAGACGCTCTGTG
>JBCCGX010000533.1:0-6887 GCA_039029035.1 Acidobacteriota bacterium
CAGCGGCTTGGTGATCAGTCCCGCCCGGGTCGTCGCCCCGACCAGGGTGAATCGCGGTAGGGGAATCTCCATCGTCCGCGCGGCGGGGCCTTGGCCGATGACGAGATCGAGCTTGAAGTCCTCGATCGCTGGGTAGAGGATTTCTTCGACGGTCGGTCCAAGGCGATGAATCTCGTCGATGAACAGGACTTCGCCGGCTTCCAGATTGGTTAGGATCGCGGCCAGATCGCCGGCCTTCTCGAGAGTCGGCCCCGAAGTGGTTCGCACCGGTGCGCCCATCTCATGACCGATGATGTGCGCCAAAGTCGTCTTGCCCAGGCCCGGAGGCCCGAAAAGCAGCACATGGTCGAGACACTCGCCGCGCTTCTTGGCGGCCTGGATGTAGACCTTCAGGTTCCTGACGATCCCTTTCTGGCCGACATATTCCTCCAGCCGCTGCGGTCTCAGGGTCGTTTCGAACCCGAGATCCTCGAAGTCAGGATCGGCGGAGAGCAACCTGTGGTCTTCGTCCATAGCTGAGATCAAGCATACTAGACACGCGACAGGAGCTTGAGGCTCGCTCTCAGCTGATCAGCGAACGGGGCGTCGGGCTGCTTCTTGGCGACCTGCGCCACGGCCCGGCCGGCCGCTGCGGCTTTGTAGCCGAGACCGACCAACGCTTCGACCAGATCATTCTCGACCACCACCGGTTTCTCGGGCAGCTCCGCCGCCAGTCCCTGGACCTTGTCACGCAGCTCGAGAATCATTCGTTCGGCGGTCTTCTTACCGACGCCGGGAATGCTGTTCAGCCGGCGGGCATCGCCAGCCGCCAGCGCCGAGATCAGGTCATCGGGCACCATGCCCGAGAGCACCGTCTGCGCCAGCTTGGGTCCGATACCTGAAACGCCGATCAGGCGCTCGAAAAGCCGACGTTCGCGCTCGGTCCAGAAACCGAAGAGCGCCAGGGTGTCGTCGCGGACGTGGGTGTGGATATGGAAGGCGGCCGTGCCGCCGGCCTCCACTTTCTGGACCTCGTAATAGGTCGACAGAGGTATCTGCACCTCGTAGCCAACGCCCCGAACGTCGAGTAAGACCCGGTTGGGCGCAATCTGCAGAAGGGCGCCCGTGAGATAGCCGATCATATTGCCATGGCAGCCTGAGCAGGCCACTAGGGCGACCTGCTCGGCACCTCAAAGACCTAAGCGTCAGGCGGTTCGATGCCAAAGTTGGCTAGCACTTGCGCGTCGTACTGCGGCGTCAGATCGCGCCGCCGATGCTCGATCAACGAAGCGATCAGCTCACCCAAGCGCTCCGTCTCCTGGCCCGAGCGAGTGATCTCCTTGTCTTTCTCGAACTCGGCCGGGTCGAAGATCTTCCGGTCGGTCACGGTGAACAGCACCGCGCCGAGATCCGACTGGAACGGTCCGCCCAGCTGGCCGATGTCGAGTCCCAGGGCACCATCGATAACCTCTCGGTTGGCGCCGAGCCCGGTGATGTTGCCGCCACGCCCGAACTCGCCGCTTTCCTGAGGCTCCAAACCGAGATCGGAAGCCAGCTGGTTGAAGTCACCGCCGCTCGCAACCGACCGCTTCATCTCTTCGAGCTTTTGGGCAGCAGCAGCCTTGCGCTTCTGCTGCTCGGTATCCTGGCGAACCTGGGCTTCGACCTCATCCAGCTCCGGCAGCCGCGGATCCTGAATCTCCGCCAATTGCAGGACGGCCCAGCCACGAGGCAGTTTGAGCGGCTGGGACATGGCCCCCAGATCCAAATCGAAGGCTGCCTGGTTGAAGTCGGGCATGCGGCCGATGCCGAGAATGGTGTCGGTCGAGCCGAAGGGCTCGGTCTTCTTCCATTCCAGCCCTTCTTCCGTTGCCAGGTTGTCGAGCTGCTCCTTGGTCGACAACTGCTCAGTGTCGATTCGCTGGGCCAGATCCCGGATCTTCGATTCGGCGATCTCTTGGACCCTCTCGTTGAGCAAGCGGGCCCGCACGGCTCCGCGAACCTGTTCGAAAGGTTGCAGGCCGGCTTCACGTCGATCCTGCACATCGATCAGGTGGTAACCAAAGTCCGTCTTGACCGGACCCAAGAGGTCTCCGGGAGAGGCATTGAAGGCCGCATCCTCGAACGCTTTGACCATGCGCCCACGGCCGAAGAAGCCAAGATTGCCTCCTCGGCCCGAGTTGCTCTCGTCGTCGGAGAACTCTTTCGCCAAGTCAGCGAAATCCTCACCCGCTTCGACTCGCTGGCGGATGTTCTGCAGCAGACTCTCCGCCTGGTTTTCAGGCCGATCCGGAGTCACTCGCAGCAAGATGTGGCGTGCCCGGACCTGCTCTTCTCGCGTGTAATCGTCTTGGTTGCTCTCGTAGTAGGTGACGAGATCTTCGTCGGGGATCTCGATCTCGGCCCGGAGTGTTGCATTGTCGACCATCAGGTAGTCGACAACCCGCTGCTCCGGCAGCTCGTAGTCGTCCTGGTGCTCAGCAAAGTAGGCTGCGACCTCTTCCGGCGTCACCGAGACCTCGGCGGCAAACTGACTCGCCGGTAGCTGCACATAACTGATCTGGGCTTTCTCGGCTTGTTCGCGATAGCTCTTCTCGAGCTCGGCGTCCGAGATATAGGCCGTCTGTGCCAGGATGCTGTTGAGCTTGCTGCGCAACACGTCCTTACGCACGTCGTCCTCGAAGGTGCTGGAGGTCAGTCGATTGAGGCGCAAGAGTTCCTGGTACCGCTCGGTGCCGATGAACTCACCATTCTCGTCTTGGAAGGCCGGGTGCTCGAGGATTGCGTCACGAACCTCCTCGTCGGTCGCCCGCAGGCCAATGTCCCGCGCTTCCATCAGCAGAATCCGTTCGTTGATCAGCTGATCCAAGGCCTGCACCGGCAGATTGAACTGCTTGGCCATCTCCCGATCGAATTGGGCGCCGAAGGTCTGTCGATAACGGTCCTCGAGGCCGCGGTATGTCTGCTGGAACTCGCCGTAGGTGATCTTCTCGTCGCCGACTGTTGCGGCGATATCGAGGCCCATGGATTGCCGATCGTTGACCCCGCCCCACTCGAAGAAGACCAGCAAGATAAAAACGGCGACGACACCCCACAGAACCCAGGTCAAGGACTTCAGATTGTCGCGCAGATACTTGAGTGCCATTGGTTTTTCCTTTCCAAACGCCGAGATGGCCGGACGAGGGACTCTACACAAGACAGGCGTGCCAGGCAAGCCGGCAAGCATCCGCTTGTGGTATATTCACCGATCGTGCTGAAGACAAGATCCGAGCTTCCTCGATTCGCTTGGATTTGACCCACGAGCCCGGACACCTTGTCTCCCCTCTTACCCACCGAAGGCGTGAGCCTGCCCGATGAGCCGCCTCACGGCGGTGCCCAGAACCGTGGCTGACACTAGGCGAAAAACCCCGCAGCGGGATTGGTACAGTATCTCCGTCTCGTCCTTCCGGCGAGGGTTGACTCTACTTGGTCTGGCACTGGCTCTGGTCGGCGGTAGTCTGGCTTACCAACAATGGGAGCAAAGCACCCGTCGCGATCGAGCCGAAGACGCCATCGCCGAGGCGGTCGACGTGGCTAACGTTCTCGCCAAAAGGGAAGACTTCGGCCAGTTGCAGCGGGTGCATCGCATCGGCTGGAAGGATCTGGAGGACGCAAAAACGGAGTTCGCGGCCGAGCGCTACGGCCAGGCTCTGAGTCGAGCGCGCGCCGCCTTGCGCGAGTTCGACAGCATTTTCGACCTCGGCCCGAACGTCTCGGAGCGCAAGAGTCGCTTCCTGAGTGTTCAGGGCGGCGTCGAGTATCGACGCGGTGAGCGCGGCAACTGGATCAAAGGCCGCGCCAATGACAGTCTGAATCCCGGCGACTGGATCAAGACGGCAGACGACGGTGTCGCCGAAATTCGCTTTCCGGATGGCTCGACCTATGTTCTACGGCACGACACCCTGGTGCATCTCGGCTCCGACATCCAAAGCACGACCGGCGGCGAGCCGGTAGCCAATCTCGAGTTTGGTTGGGTCGAGTTCAATACCGGCCAAAGCGGCAGCACGATCAAGACGCCCAAGTCCGAGGCCTTTTTGGAAGGCGACACGGAAGCGACGATCACCTACGATCCCGACCGCGCCGAAGGCCATTACACCACCTATGCGGGCAGCGCTCAGGTGACGTCGACCAGCGGCCAGACGCAACAGATCGGCGCCCTGGAGCAGGTCGATCAAACCGGCGACCTGCTCTCCGACCCCAAGCCGGTGCCGCCGAGCCCGCGACTCTCGTCTCCGAGCAAGGACCAGGAGATCGACTTCGACACACAGAAAGAGCTGCGCCTGGCCTGGGCACCCATACCCGATGCGCAGCGTTACGCCCTGAACATTTCGCGAAGCCAGCTATTCGCCAACAACATCATCGAAGATACCAACCGCAGAAAGGCCTCGGCTCGCATCGGTATCCGTGGTGAGGGTATCTTCTACTGGCGGGTCGCAGCCTATGGCCGAAACGGCTCACAGGGAGCGTGGAGCGAGACCCGCTCGTTCCGTGTCGCCTCCCTGCGGGGCATCGGCGATGTCGACGACAAGACCCCGCCTCAGCTGACCATCGATGAGCTACAACCCTATGGCAGCCTGGTGCTGGTCAATGGCAGGACCGAGCCCGGCGCCACCGTAACGATCAACGGCGAGCCCGTCTCGGTTCAGCTCAACGGTTCGTTCAGCAAAACCATCCAGATGACCCAAGTCGGCTTCGCCTTCATTACAATCGTCGCGAAAGATGCCTGGGACAATTCTGTCGAGACCCAGAAACGGGTTTTTATTGACGCCTTCTGAGCCCAGCCTTCACCGAGCCGCGACGTCGCGCGCGACCCTGTGCCTACGCGGCACCGTACCCTCGCCGCGAGATCTACGCTGCGACTCTGCCAACCGAACGCTGAACGTGTCACCCGGCCGCCACGACCTTAGATTCCTCGGATAGAGCCTATGCCGTTTCCCGCAATATTGAGATTGTTTTCCGACGATCTGGCTATCGATCTTGGCACCGCCAATACGCTGGTCTTCACCCGCAATGGAGGCATCGTGGTGCGCGAGCCCTCGGTCGTGGTCATCAACAAGATCACCAACAAAATCGAGGCCGTAGGCAATCAAGCGAAAGAGATGCTGGGGCGGACACCGGGCAACATCGAATCCGTCCGGCCGATGAAGGATGGCGTGATCGCCGATTTCGACGTGACTGAGCAGATGCTCAAGTACTTCATCAAGAAGGCCCACGGCGGCCGGCGCTGGGTGCGGCCTCGCATCGTGATCGGCGTTCCCTCGGAGATCACGCCGGTCGAAAAGCGGGCT
Organism: Acidobacteriota bacterium; assembly: GCA_039029035.1. Lineage (GTDB taxonomy): Bacteria > Acidobacteriota > Thermoanaerobaculia > Multivoradales > J023 > JAAELT01. The sequence continues at coordinate 5,307 of JBCCGX010000533.1, forward strand.
GTTCGCGACTCGGCGGAACAAGCTGGTGCTTCGGAGGTCTACCTGGTCGAGCAGGCCATGATGGCAGCGATCGGTGCAGGTCTGCCGATCACCGAGCCTTCGGGCAACATGATTGTCGATATCGGCGGCGGCACCAGCGACGTGGCGGTCATCTCCCTCGCCGGTGCGGTCTACAGCCGATCGCTCAAGGTCGCTGGCAACGAAATCGACGAAGCGATCATCAACTACCTGAAGCGGCGACACAATCTGCTGATTGGTGAGCGAACCGCAGAGTTGGTGAAGTTCGAGCTCGGTTCCGCTTATCCGCTAAAGGAAGAGCTGCGGATGGAGATCAAGGGGCGCGACTTGGTCGAAGGCGTGCCCAAAACGCTGGTGATCACCGATTCTGAAGTTCGCGAGGCCTTGGCCGAGCAAATCTCGGCCATCGTCGAAGCGGTTCGCCAGGCCTTGGAGCGAACCCCACCGGAGCTCTCAGCCGACATCATGGACAAGGGCATTGTTCTCTCCGGCGGCGGTGCGCTGATTCGCAACCTGGACCAGCGGCTGCGGGAAGAAACCGGGCTCCCTGTCGTCCAGGCCGACGACCCTCTCTGCTCGGTGGTTCTAGGGACCGGGCGAGTGCTCGAAGATATCAATCTGCTGCGCAAGGTGTCGCTGCGGTAGCGCGCAGTGAATCCCCGCTGGACTCAGGTTCTACTAGCCGCTCTCCTGCTGGGGCAGCTCGTTTTGTTGTCGACCAATCCGCGGGCGCGTGGTAGCGCGCTCGAGCGATTCATGCTCGGCACCGTCGGTCCGGTGGCCAGTACGGCGAACTTCCTGAGCGACCGGGTCGCCGGCCTGTTCGACTCGTTTCGCCTGGCCAGTTCTCTGCGCGAGGAGAACAGCCGCCTCCAGCGAGAGATCGAGACCATGCGACACGATCTGGTGCGTCTCCATGGGGTGGAAGAAGAGCTTGAGCGACTGTCTCGAGCGTCCAGCTACTCGCGCCAGGAAACCGGTGATTTTTTCGTCGCCGACATCGTCTATGTCGACGACGCCTCTTGGCTGCGGACCTTGGTCTTATACACCGGCTCGGCCGCCCCGAGTCGCAATCAACCGGTCATCACCGATGAGGGCCTGGTAGGCCGGGTGATCGTACCGTCAGAACCCTACGCCAAGGTCTTGTTGGTCACCGACCGCTCGGCGTCGGTCAGTGCGATGAACCTGCGGACGCGCCGCCGAGGCATGGTACGCGGCGCTGGCGGCGGGTTGCTGTTGCTCGACAATATCCCGCTACAGGAGGACGTACGGCCGGGCGATCACATCGTGACCGCCGGAATAGACGGCGTATTTCCCCGTGGCATCCCTATCGGTGTCGTGATCGACGTCGAACCCGGCCACGAACTCTTCCATCGAATCCACATTCGGCCCCATGTCGACTTCGCTCTCCTCGATCAAGTTTACGTCTTGACCAACGAGGTTGTTCCAGTGGCGATCAAGGACGCTCTTTCGAGCTCGGAAAGCCAAGGGGAGTGACTCTCGTATGCCCCCGGAGCTGCGATGAAGTTACTGCGGTTTACAGTGGGACTGGTCTGCGTCGTC
>JBCCGX010000534.1:0-6876 GCA_039029035.1 Acidobacteriota bacterium
CGAGGCACCAGTAGAGGTAGAACCAGAAGAGCGGCTGGACGAAATGGCCGTAGCCGTTCATGTCGGAGTAGGGTGCCGGGAGATTGGATGCGTAGCGGTAGAGATAGTGGTCCAGGTCCAGGCTGCCCATCACTCGGCGGCTGATGAAGAAGAGAATCATCAACAGGAAACCGATCGACTTCTTACCCGCCGAGACCTGAAAAAAGCTGGCCAGGCAGGCGAGCAGCAGGAAGGGTACGACGATGACCAACAGCCCCTTGGCGTAGACACCGAGCTCGAAGTGGTAGTAGCCGCGGTAGATCTGGATGCCGATGGCGACCAGCGTGCCGTAGGCCAGAAAAGCAAAGATCACCGCTCCTTGGCCCACCAGCTTGGCACTCAAGTAGACCCAGTTGGGCACTGGCATGGCGTCGTAGACCTCGGACAGATTGAGGGAGCGTTCTTTCCAGATCAGCTCGCCACAGTAGAACGTGATGATGATGAACAGGAGAAAGGCGAAGGCTCCCTGGATCACAGTCAGCATGAGGTAGGTCACCGGATAAGCCGGCGTACCGACGATCTGATCGAGGACGCTGGAAAGGCCGATCAGATTCACCGTGCCGAAGGCGAGAAGCACGAGAAAGAGCACACCTTTGAAGATCGAGCGCATCTCCAGGCGAGTCTGGTGCCAGAACTGGTGCAAGGCGGTCGTGGTCGAAAAGGTGAGCTTGGCGGCGGGTTTGCGCACCGTGGTTGGCGCGATGGTTGGGACTGTGGTCGACCCGGTGGCCGGCGCGCCTGCGTCTTGCTCGGACCCGCTCAGACCTCGGGTGCGTCGTTTGCGCAACAGCGTCGCGGTCGGGCGGAAAGCGTAGAGGGCATAGGCGAGGAAGGCGAGGCCGATGCCGACCCACAACAAGCGGTTGTAGAGCACGATACCGCCGAGCTCGGGCAGGAGACTGTTGCGTTCGACGACGGTCCAGTATTTGGTGGCGTAGTCCAGAGCGCCGATGCCGAACGGATCGAGCCACGCTGCCAGAAACTCGTTGTCGAGGTCGTCGAGCAAAGTATCGCTCAAGGCGGAGAGAGCGAAGAAACCGACGACGCCCATGTAGGTGCGCAGCATGCTGCGGCTCAAGCTGGCGAGGCAGAAAAAGACGCACGCACTGAACAGGAGGTTGGGCAAGACGATGACGAACAAGGCGTAGAGATAGGGCGCCGGGCCGAAGCTGCCCAAGCGTTCGGGGTCGATCCAGGGCATCACCGAGCCCAGGAAGAGACCGAAGGCGCTGCCTGAGAACGCGACGCAGGCCATCAGGTACGAGCCGAGAAAGCGCCCCAGCAGATAGTCCCGTTTGGCGATCGGGCGGGAGAAGAAAAGCTCGTGGGTTTTGGCTTCGAAGTCGCGCAGGATCGCACCGGCGACGAAGATCGTGGTGAGGAAAATGCCGATGGTGCCGATCAAAGAGAGCAGGGTGACGATCACCGACGGTGCGTTCCGCAGTACGTTGCCGACCGCACCGCCGATCTCGTTCGCGTCGCTGGCACCGAGCCCGAAGCCCATCAGAGTGAAGAGAAAGGTCACCAACCAGAAGAGCGGCTGCTTGAGCAGCAAGCGGACCTCGAAGCGTAGAATCTGCCAGAGCATCATGCGCTCCCGATCAAGCGGCTTCGGCCAGGTTCAAGGTGGAGAAGTAGGCGTCCTTCAGGTCGGGAGGAACCTGTTCGAAGCCATCGTCCAGGGCCTCGTCCGAGAAGACGTGGATCTCGAGGCGCCCGGCGTACCAACGGGTCGAGATCACCGTCAGCTCTTCCTGGTAGCTTGCCAGCTCGCCCTTCTCGATCACCTTGCGCCAGATCTTGCCCGCCAGCTTGTCGATGATGGTGCTCGGCGCGCCAGTGAGCTGGACCTGGCCCTGGGCGAGGATCGCCATCCTCTGGCACAGATCCGAGACGTCCTCCACGATGTGGGTCGAGAGGATCACCACCACGTTCTCGCCGATCTCCGACAGCAGATTCAAGAAGCGGTTGCGCTCCTCCGGGTCGAGGCCTGCCGTCGGCTCGTCGACGATGATCAGCTGCGGATCCCCGAGCAACGCCTGGGCGATGCCGAAGCGCTGCCGCATGCCGCCCGAGAAGGTGCTGAGGTTCAGCTTGCGCTTCGAGTAGAGGTTGGTCATCTGCAGCAGATGGTCGACGATCTCGCGGCGCTCCTTGGCTTGGGTAATGCCCTTGAGCACGGCGAAGTGATCGAGCATCGCCCCGGCCGAGATGCGCGGGTAGACGCCGAACTCCTGCGGCAGGTAGCCGAGCACCTTGCGCACCTCCTCCTTCTGCTGCAGCACGTCGAGTTCGCCGAAGCGGATGCTGCCGGCGTCGGCTTCCTGTAGGGTAGCGATGGTGCGCATCAGGGTCGACTTGCCGGCGCCGTTGGGCCCCAGCAGGCCGAACATGCCGCGCGGTATCTCGAGGGTTACGCCGCGCAGGGCGCGAACTCCATTGGGGTAAGTCTTCGACAGGTCTTGAATACTGAGCATGGCGGCTCCCTCGTCGCTGCGGCGGCGGACGCCGGAGGCGGCATCCGATGGTTCTCCTCCAGTGGGCTTGAACGTATCAGGCGCGACAAGGTTTGGTCGGCGATCTCTCCCGCCGCTTGGGCGATTCGGCCCAGATCATGCCGGATCGACTGGCGGGTTCAGCGATTTTCGATAGGGCAGAGAAGGGGCGGTCCGACAGCTCCGATGGCATAATACGGCCATGCCCGGTGGACTGCCGGCCGTCGAAAACCATCCCTCTCCCAATCGTCCAGGCGATCGGCCCAACATCAAAGGCACCTTGACTCCGCGGTCCCCATGACTGAGATCTTCGATCGGCCACTGGCTCGGCTCGGAAAGAAGAAAAGCACTCAGCCGATCTGGTTTCTTTTTTGCGGGTTCGGCTGTCTCTATCTAGCCCTGGCGCTCTTCCAGTGGGGTGGCTTGGTGGAGATCTCGTCTCGAACTTGGTGGCTGCTGCCGACCCTGACGGTCCTCTGTCAGGGAGGATTGCTCGCCGCCTTTCGTGCTGGCCTGATCGGAAGATCCATGGATCGACTGGGGTTGGTACAGGTGTCCGTAGTGATTCTTCAACTCGGCATCCTGAGTTGGCTGGTGCCTCAAGGCCGTCCTTTGTTAATGGTTTTCTGGTTGCTCACCGTCTCTCATGTGGCAAGTTTTTTTGGCTGGCGCTTGGCCGCGGTGATTTCGCTTCTGCTGACGGTGCTGATGGGTGGGACGATCCTAGTTAGGCCAGCCGATCCAAGCTCGGACCCTTTCGCTTTAGGTCTCTTCGCATGCGCGCAAGCCTTCGCGATTTTGACCCACGATTGGATCTACGGCATGGCCTTGCGCCGAGAAGTGCAGGCCCGGACCCTGACCGAGTTGATGCCGGTGGGGATCTTTCGTGCGTCCGCCGATGGGCTCTTCCTGTCGGTCAACACGCACTGGCAGAAATTGGCCGGCATGTCGAACCAAGAAGCCCTGGGCAATGGCTGGACTCGCGAGCTGCATCCGGACGATCGCGAACGGATTCTGGAGCTATGGACTCGATCGGTAGCTCAATCTCTTCCTTTCGAAGCTGAGTATCGGTTTCAGGACTCTGATGGAGAAGTCGCCTGGCTCCTTGGCAGAGCCGTACCTGTGCTCGATGGAAGGGGTCGGGTTTTGGAGTATCTCGGCACTACAACGGAGATAACCGAACGGGTTTTGGCAGAGCAGAAAGCGGAGGAAGCGAGCCGGGTGAAGACGCAGTTTCTCGCCAACATGAGTCACGAAATCCGTACTCCGATCTCAGGCATCGTGGGAGCCTCCGAGCTGCTGTCCAGGCAAAGACTCGCGGCCGACACCCAAACCTATGTGGAAGTCATCAGCTCGTCCGCGGCGAGCCTGTTGCTGTTGATCGATGAGCTGCTCGACTTCTCGAAGATCGAAGCAGGCAAGCTGACGATCGAGAAAGTTGACTTCTCGGTGCGTGGCACGGCCGAAGCGGCGGTGCAGATCATGCGAGCTCGAGCCCTGGCGAAAGGCATCAGTCTAGAGCTGCAAGTCGGCCCGGGCGTACCCGAGAGCGTGCAGGGTGATCCCATTCGCCTGCACCAGATCTTGGTGAATCTGGTTTCGAACGCTGTGAAGTTCACCGATCAGGGCGGAGTTCGTGTCCTCGTTGGTTCCGCTGAGTCTCTATCGCGGGCCGGCTCGACTCATCATCTTCGCTTCGAAGTAGAAGATAGCGGCATAGGCATGAGTCCAGCGAGTCAGCAGGAGATCTTCGAGCCGTTCACTCAAGCCGATGGCTCGACCAGTCGACGCTTTGGTGGGAGTGGCCTCGGACTGAGCATATGCAAGCGGACTACGGCTCTGATGGGCGGCTCGATTCGAGTCGAGAGCGAGCTCGGTCGGGGATCGAAGTTTGTTGTCGAGCTGCCCTTCGGCCTAGCGCAGGCGGTCGAGCCCGCGAGGGAGGCAGAATCTGCCGATAGGGTTCCGGCCGCGCGGCAGCGATCTGACTTCTACATCTTGGTCGTGGACGACAATGCAATCAACCGGATGATCGGGAAGGCTCTGCTCAAAGAGCTCGGTTATCGGGTCAACGATCTGACGGACGGCCTCGAAGTACTCGAAGCCCTAGAAAAAGAAGACTACGATTTGGTGTTGATGGATTGCCAGATGCCAGGTCTCGATGGCTACGAGACGACGCGCAGAATTCGTCAGCAGCAGGTCGGCGGCGATCGCCTGCCGATCGTCGCGGTGACGGCTCATGCCAGTGCCGGGGACCGCGACCGTTGCCTCGAAGCTGGCATGGACGATTACATCTCGAAGCCTTATGACTCGCAGTTGCTCGACCACACCCTGCGTCGATGGCTGTGGGTAGGAGATGCCTAGCCGGGCCTCGAATCGAACCGTGATCGAAGGCGAGCCTCGGCCTGGACTCTACTCTATCGATGAGGGATTCGCTCCACCGTAGATCCTGCACGAAGTGGCCTTGATCACCAGAAAAACCTCGCCCCCGGGCTCCAGACCGAGCTCGGCTGGGGTCGCTTCGGTGACCTCGACAGCGACCGGCGGGATACCGCCGCCGAGATCGGCTGTCACCAGACCTCGCGCATCCTGGGCGTGGATCTCGAGGATGCGGGCTGGCAGGATGTTGCGTGCCGAGAGGCCACGCGGCCTCTCGGTGGCGATGAGGATCTCGTTCGCCGGCAAACCGACCAGCACATCGCCCTCGGCGACGTCGCCAGCGGGGACGATCAAGGCCTTGTCTTGGGTACTGTTGTCTGCCTGGCCCAGCCGAACCCTACGGGTACTCGGTCGATGGGGCCCCAGGCGACCTGGCAGCACGTTCTCGTAGCTCTCCTCGCCGGCCAGGGCGAAGACCTTTGGATCGCGCAGTACCTGGTGCGGCTCGCCGCGGGCGATCACCCGGCCGTGGCGTAGGACGATCACGTCGTCGCACAACGCTTGGACCTCGATCGGGTCGTGGGTGACCAGGAGCATCGGCACCTGGCCGCGCCGGGCGGCGAGCTCGGCCCGAATGCGGCGCAGGAAGGGCAGGAGCCTTCGGCGCAGGGGGAGATCGAGGGCGGCGAAGGGCTCGTCGAGGAGCAGCAGGTGTGGGCCGGAGCACAAGGCGCGGCCGAGGGCGACGCGTTGGCGCTCGCCCCCGGAGAGGGTGGAGATCCGCCGGCCGAGGAGCGGCTCGAGCTCCAGTAGCTCGGCGACCTCTGCCAGCTGTGCCTGCGGCTGTTGACCATCGTGCCGGGCCCGCCTCTTCCCGGCGAGCAGGTTCTGCCGCACGTCGAAATGGGGGAAGAGCAGACCATCCTGGGGCACGTAGCCGATCTGCCGGCGCTCCGGCACCACGAAGCGTCGCGTCGCGCTGTCGAGCCAGACTTCCGCGCCGAGGCGGACCCGACCGGCGGCGTCGCGTCGCAGACCGGTCAACGTCTCCAGCAAGCTGGTCTTGCCGGCCCCCGAAGCGCCGAAGATTCCCGTCACGGGTTGATCGATCCGCAGATCGAGCTCGAGATCGAACCGATCGAGAGGAAGGCGAATGGCAATCTCGAGCACGGTGTTTTGAGTCACAGTGTGACGAGTCATCGTGCTGTGCGCCACAGTGTCACGGACCATGGTGTCACGAGCCATGGCTTGCCTCGCGAGGGGTCCGATCGCGACTCAGCAGCTCGGCCGAGAGAATGGCGGCGAGGCCGATGACGATGGCCACCAGCATCAGCCCGTCGGCCCGCCCGTCATCACCCACCTGTTGGGCGCTGAAGATCGCCCCGGCGAGGGTCTGGGTCTGCCCCGGGATGTTGCCGGCCAAGATGACGGTGGCGCCAAACTCGCCGAGGGCGCGGGTGAAACCGAGGATGAGGGCCGCCAGCAGGCCGCGAGCCGCCAGCGGCAGGGTGACGCGCACAAACGCTTCGAGGCGGCTGAAGCCGAGGGTGCGGGCCATCATCTCGAGCCGGGGCTCGACGCCTTCGAAGGCGACCCGAGCGGTCCGTGCGACGAGGGGGATCGACATCGTCGCGGCGGCCAGGACGGCGGCTTTCCAGGTCAGCAGGAGATCGAGATCGAAGCCCAAAGCGTCACGACCCAAGGGCCCGTCGGCGGCCAGCAGGCGCAGCAGGAGGAAGCCCACCGCCGTCGGCGGCAAGACCAGGGGCAGGCCCACCAGGGCGGAGACCAAGGACTTGCCGGGAAAGTGCCAGCGCGCCAGGGCATAGCCGAGTAGGATCGCCGGCGGTCCGACCAGCAGGGTGGCGACCGCGGCGACGCGCAGGGTCAGGAGGAGGACCGGGAAGATCTCACCGCTCATGTTTTGCTGCGGACAAAGCCGGGTCGCTGCGCGACAAAGCCG
>JBCCGX010000535.1:0-6860 GCA_039029035.1 Acidobacteriota bacterium
ACGCTTGATCGAGCTGTCGAACATCTTGCCGTCGGTCGTCCAGCCGGAGTAGTGGACGGTCACTGAGTCTTGCGGCTCGGGGTGCTTGGAACCGGTACCGGGGCTCAGGACCTTCGAGGCCAGGCCGGATTCGGTACGGGTCGCGTCCTCAGGGGGCGCGGCGACGTCGGACGGTGCCGGAATGTCTTCGGCAAAGGCGATGCCGGCAGCGGTCAGGGCAAAAATGGAAGTGGTCACGATAAGGGCTTTCAGGGTAGTGGCTCGCAGGTCGTTTCTCATGATGGCGCTAAAGTACCGCGATTGGCGCCTCGATGGCAACGCTGTCGAGCTAGCCTCAGCCCAAGCTAGGCGCCCAGTCCGGCCTGGTAGATGTCCGAGCCGGAGAAGGTCTCGAAGGAGTGCCGGAACTCCACCGAGGCGGGAACCGCCTGCAGGCTCTGACCGGCGAGCTCGCCATCCACCGCGACGCCATCGAAGCCGAAGGTCGAGCCGCTGGTCGCGTCGAAGAGCTGGTCGCCCTCCGGCACGAGCTCCAAGTCGAGCACCCGGCCGTCGAGACGGCGATCCCAAACACGCTGTGAGACGCCGTCGGAGTGCAGCTGAATGGCCAGTGGCAGCTCGCCGAGCTGATCTTGAATCAGCCGAGTCGTGGCCAACTCGGCCCACGGGTAGCCCCTGGCGGTGCCATCGTGGACGATGCCGACCACCCACTGCCAGCCCGGCGGATTGTCGGTCTTCGATCGCACCTCGTCGATCTTGTCGAAACTAAAAAGCTTGTACCCTTCGCTGGAGGCCGGATCCGGTTGCATCACCTCGCTATCGGGATAGAGCTCCAGCCAGTTGGCCAGGGTCATTTGATCGCTGCGCAGCTCCGGCAGAACCGATCCGGTCATCGGCCCGACGACCGCCCGGCCATTCGCCTGATACCAGTAGGTGCCGGTCGCACGGTCGCGGTAGAAAGAGTTGTAACGCACCGCGCCGACGAGATCCAGCTCGAGCTGCCGGCCGTCGACGATCGGACGGAAGATCTTGCCGGTGCGACACATGGTGCAGTAGGTGACCCAGATCGGATCGCCGTTGAGCTCGTCGTCCACCCGGTGGTGGTAGGCGAGCAGGCGGATCGGATAGGCCTTCGCCTGGGAGCCCGAGGTGATCCCCATGACCAGGGTCTCGGGCGGCAGCTCGTCAGTGGTACCGCGAGCGAAACGAGCTTCCGGTACCGGGCCGAACATCGACGGCGCAGCGTACTTGATCGTCACGCCATAGAGACACACGGCCACGACGCAAGCGATCCCGACCCACACGAGTGTCTTGCGCGCCGGACGCTGTCGGACCAGGCCGATCAGACCCACCGCCGCCATGAGCAAGCCGACCGCCGCGGTCCACGGCATGCTCTTCTCCAGGCTGTAGACCCAGTGGATCGAGTCGAGCTCCTGGGAGCCGGGCAAAGGCCAGGTCAGGTAGTAGCGCAGTAGCGCCGGGAGAAGCGCCAGCGTCAGACCGAGATAAAAGAGACTCTTGGAGCGGGCCATGGGTTTCTCCGCCAGAGTTGATGACCTCGGCAGCCTACCAGAACCTCGGGCGGCGACGACCTCGGCTCGCCCCTCGGTCTCCGCACCGTGCCCCTGTGTGAGCCGTGCCCTGCTCGACCCGGTCGCCGGCTTGATCCTAACCCCAGCTGACCCAGGCCTCAGTCGCTCCCCAGACGTTCGTCAATCAGTCGGGCTCCGACTCTTCCATCCAAACCACCCCACCCTTGCCCAGACACTTGGCCTGGTACAGGGCACGGTCGGCCGCTTCGGTGAGGAGCTCGGCATTGGGGTACTCGGGAAAGATCGACAGACCGCAGCTGATCGTCGTACTGAACCGTTGCTCCCCCGCCACGTGGCTCAGCTGGGCGAAGCTGGCGGTGATCTCTTCGAAAATACGCTGGCTGTCGGCCGCAGCCGTGGCCGGCATGACCACCGTGAACTCGTCGCCACCGTAGCGGCAGATGATGTCGGTCTCGCGCAGGCGCTTGGTCAGGATCCCGGCGACGCTGCGCAGCACCCGATCGCCAGCGGCATGACCGTAGTTGTCGTTGATCGACTTGAAGTCATCCAGATCGAGCATCACGAACGTGACCTCGGTGCCCTCGCGCGCGGCGCGTTTGAGCTCGATCTGCAGCTGTTCTTTCTGCTTGCTGTGGTTCATCAGCCCGGTCAGACCGTCCTGCCAGATACGGGAGCCCAGGAGGCGACCGTGGCGCGCCCGGGCGGAGACCAGGGCCAGTAGATGCTCCGGATCGATCGGCTTGGTGAGGAAATCATCGCCTCCCACACCGAGGGCGGAAACCTGCTGATCGAAATCGCCTTCGCGCGACAAGAAGACGATCGGGATCGACAGATAGCTCTCGTGCTGGCGCAGCACGGCGGCGAGCTCCGGACCGCTGCAGCCCGGCATGTAGACATCGAGCAAGATCAAATCCGGCCGCACCGCATCGATCTGCTCGAAGGTCTTCATCGGATCGCTGATCACGTGGGTCGACATGCCGGCCCGCTCGAGCTCTTTGGCATGCAGGCTGGCGACCTCGACATTGTCGTCGACGATCAGCACTTCATAAGGCCGTGACGGGCGCCGGCCGGTGAGCACGTCGAGCTTCTCGGCCAGGGAGTTGACGTCTACCGGCTTGGTGAAAAACGCATCGCCACCGGCACGAAAAGCCTGCAGTCGCGCCTCCGTGTCGGAGCGCACCGAGATAAAGACCACGCGCAGCTCGGCCTCCAGCGTGCCCCGCAAGCCGGTGATGAACTCGGGGCCGGCGAGCTCGCCTTCCGGCAACACGATATCCATCACCAGGGCCACCGGCTGGTGGACCTGGATGCGGCTGCCCAGCGCCTCGAGATTCGAAAAAACCATCACCTCGTAGCCGTAGTGGCGCAGCTGCACCGCCATCGCCTTGGCCAGCTCTTCGTCGTCATCGACGATGAACAGCAGCTTGGCTGCCGAGGGATCCGGGGTCAGCTCGCGACTGAACCGATTCGGCAGGTCGGGCAATCGCTCGACCGAGTACTTGCGTGAAGCCCGGAGGATAGCGGCCAGCAGCACACGAATCTCGGCCGCAGCCGGCGCCTCCGGCCCGTCCAGGTGGGGTTTGAGTGTGTCCTCCAGATCCTGGGCCGCTTGACCGACCCAGAGAAAACCGAAGGTTGCCCCTTCACCCGCCATGGTGTGCGCTTGGCGGTGCAGATCGGCCAGCGCATCGGCTTCGCCGTCGTCGCGGACAATCGTCTCCCACAACTGCCCCATTTCGCGCAGCCTGGCGGGCAGACCCAGGACGAATTCTTTCTGGATCTCACGCAGGAAGACGCCGGCGGAGCTGTCGATCTCGCTCATGGGTGGCTGAGTCTACAAGGCCGATGAGCCCACCGAAAGCGGCGATCCAAGGAAGCTTTCTCGCTTGCCTTTAGTCGACTGTCAATCAGGACGAAGCCGGAACCAAGAGGCTCTGCCAGGCCTCGGCGGTGCCTTGGAATCTGTCGCGATCCACCGAGCCAGCGACGCCATCGACATCGCCGCTCTGAGAGTACTGCCAGAAGGTCCAAGAGGACCAGTCGCCGGGCGCCTCGGGCACGACACTGGTGTACCGGGCGAGCCACAACGGGTACGTGTTGAAGCCGGTCGACAAGTGGCTGGTGATGAACGATGCGCCGGAATAGACGATCGGCTTGACCCCGTAGTGCGCGGAAACCTTGTCGAGCCAGGTCTGGACGCCTTGATCGATACCCTCGGTCGACACACCGTCCGTGACTTCGGCATCGATCACCGGCGGCAGATCACCGGCCTCCAGCTGCACGGTCGCGATGAAATGGTCGGCCTGTGCTGTGGCGTCGACATCGGCGTCGAAGAAGTGGTAGGCGCCGCGGACGATCCCGGCCTGGCGCATCGCTGCCCAGTTGGTACTGAACTTGGAGTCGACGTTGGTCGCGCCCTGGCTCGCCTTGGCGAAGGCGAAGGTCATGCCGGCCGCCTTGACTTTCTCCCAGTCCACGTCGCCTTGGTAGTGGGAGACATCGATCCCTTCGTAGGTCAAATCGGCCTCGGTGGTTTGAGAGCTCATCACGATTGCTCCTTTGGGGTGGGTCCGGTCGACAGCCCGTTGCAAGCGCGATCTTACCGGAACGCCGGTCCGCTCTCTATCGGCTCTCGGCAGCACCGAGTCGCGCCAGCTTCTTGTTCAGCAAAGCCTGCTCGTGGGGTGCGCTCGCCACTCGCCGCGCCGCTGCGTATGCGGCGAGTGCTGCCGCGTCGTTCGAGTCGAGCTCGTGCAGGCGCCCCGCGGCGCAGTCGAGCAGGAAGTAGCCGCGCATCTCGCGATGCCCACGGATCGACTCGAGCTCGCCCAGCGCCCCCTCGACGTCGCCACTCTCACCGCGGGCGACGGCTCGGTTGAGCACGTAGAGCGGCGACTGATGGATGGCGAGCAGACGGTCGTACAGCCGCACGATGAGGTGCCAGTCGGTCTCCGCCACACTGGCGGCGCGGCAATGGCTGAGCGCAATCGCGGCCTCGAAGTGAAACCGCGACGGCTGCTCGGTCTTGGAGCGCTGCAGCCAGACTTCGGCGAAGCGGATCAGCGGGCGATTCCACTGCGCTCGATCCTGCTCGCTCAGCAGGACGACCGCCCCCTCGGTGTCGACCCGGGCTTCCAGGCGCGCGGCGTGGGCGAGCATCAGGGCCAGCAAAGCGCGGGTCTCGGGGGTGCTGAAGGCCTCGTGGTCGCACAACAGATGGCACAGCCGGGCGGCTTCTTCGCAAATGTCGTCGCGCAGGGGCTCATGGCCCTGGGAGGCGCTGTAGCCCTCGTTGAACATCAGGTAGAGCACTTCACGGACGGCTGCGAGGCGGGCTTGCAGCTCCGGGGCCGGTGGTAGATCGAGACTGATCTGCTGCTGAGCGACGACCTTCTTGGCCCGCTGCACACGCTTCTTGGCCGCCTCGACCGAGATCAGCAGGCCGCGCGCGATCTCGGCCAGACTGAAGCCACAGAGGATCTTGAGCGTCATCGCGATCTGCGAGCGGCGATCGAGATCGGGATGGCAGCAAACGAAGATCATCCGCAGCAGGCTGTCGGGCAGCTGGTCCTCCGACAGCCATTCATCTACTAGCGCCTCGATCGCTTCGTTGCTGTGGTGGGATAGAGCCACCGCCCGTTGGTGGATCTTCTCGCGCCGCAGGGCATCGACCACACGGTTGCGCGCCACGCGATAGACCCACCCCGACGGATTGGCTGGAATGCCCCGCCGCCCCCAGACCTGCATGGCGGTCAGCAGGGCCTCCTGGACCTTGTCCTCGACCAGATCCAGGCAGCGCATGCCGAAGGCACGAGTCAGCACCGCGACGAGGTTGGCTGACTCGTGCCGAAAGAAATGATCGACGAGCTGGGAGGGCTCCGTCGACGTCTCCGCAGATATCGCCTCAGCCGACATGCTCTAGGCCATCGAATGGCCCGCCAGCTCGCGCACCTCGAGGGCGCCACCCGCCCGCGGCATCGCCTTGGCCAGCTCGACGGCGGCCGCGAGATCGGCCGCCTCGACCATGCAGTAGCCGCCCACCAGCTCCTTGGATTCGGCGAACGGGCCATCGGTCACCGTATCGTCGGCGTGGACCACCTGGCCGTTGGGCTTGAGGCCGTCGCCCACATCGAGCAGCCAGCCGGCCTGTTGCCCCTCCTGCATCCACTGCCCCATGGCCTGCATCATCTGCTGCATCTGCTCGGGTGATTGCTGCTGGGTGCTGTCGCACCCTCCGCGCATGAGAAACATGAACTTCGCCATTGATCTATCCTCCTTGCCAGGCCGACCTGGTCCATATCAACAGGCCGGCAGTGAGTCCGTTTCGGCTCGCGATCGAGCCCGCTGAGCCGTTCTTTGTCGGGAAGACGAAGAGACCCGGGGCCAGGGGACAAGATCAGTCAAGATACTCCAGGATTCTGTGCGGCAGGATTCGTGAGACAGGCACCGTGCGACCGCCCCTGACCGTCATCCCCCGTCGAGCATCGCGCCGTAGCCGGCGCGATAGTCGGCGTAGAGAAAACGGTAGCCGGAGTCCACCAGCCAGCGATTCGAGCAGCGCTTGTTGGCCACCGGGCGCGGTCGCGTCGCCGGGCGATCGCCCGCCTCTGGCGGCTCGGCGACGCCCTGGCGCCGCGCGAGCCAGCGCTTGACCTCACCATCCGGCGTCGGCGCGTGGTCGACTCCGAGAACAATGCCTGGCACCGAGCGCAGCCCGCCGAGGTGGCGCAGCACAGCGGCGCAATCGTCGACGTGGATGCGGTTGGTGTAGAGCGGCGGATCGTCGTAGCACACCGCTTCGCCGCGACGCACCGAATCGATCAACCGGGTGCGGCCGGGGCCATAGATGCCCGCGAAACGCACTGTCACCGTCTCCTGAGCCCTCTCGGCCAGCACCGCTTCAGCCTCGAGGATCAAACGCCCGCGAAAGCTGCGCGGCTCGGTGGGCGAGCCTTCGTCGACCCAGGAGCCGTCCGTCTGGCCGTAGACCGAGGTACTGGAGACGAAGACCAGGCGCCGGGGTGACTCACCGACCGCCGACAGCACGTTGCGCAGACCGTCGACATAGGCCTGCCGGTAGGCTTCTTCCGTCGAGCGATCAGCCGCCGCCGTGTAATAGACCTGATCGAGAGCTTGCGGCAAGGCGGCGAGACTGGCGCGGTCGGTCAGATCGGCGGCCAGGCCCTGAATCCCCTCGGGTAGCCTCTCCGGTCGTCGTCGAACACCCCAAACTTGATGGCCGTCGGCGGCCAACAAGAGCCCGAGACGAGTACCGACGTCACCACAGCCAGCGATCAGGATGCGCAT
>JBCCGX010000536.1:0-6828 GCA_039029035.1 Acidobacteriota bacterium
CTAGCCTCGTCCTTTGCGAAGTCCGCTCCGAGAGCGCCCTTCTGCGCGCTGCGGCCGAGCTTTCGAGCGCAGGGATCGGCTACGCTCTTTTTCGCGAGCCCGATTTGAAGCACCAGGCAACCGCCCTGGCGACCGAGCCGCTGAGGCACGGCGCCCGCGCTCCCCTGGGCAGATTTTCCCTATGGAAAGGAGCATCTTGATGCCGCACTTGTAGGCCCGTGGCCCGCCCTCCGTGAGCTCGGTTGGACCACTGAACAGCGGAACATCTTGAACCCACTCATGGAGAACGAGCGATGCAAACAGCAACTATGGAAGAGACCGAAACCAGGACCGAGCTGATCGCGAAACTACGAGGTTTCATCCTTCAGCAAGGGCACCGTCAGCGATTGGCAAAACGGGCCCGTCGAACAAAGCGGACACCTCAGGCAGAGCGAGCGCGGTTACTAAGGGAGTTGCGCCTGGTGGATGACCTGGCGTCCATCCAGGCCCGTGTCGACCGTCAGCGCCAGTGGTTGACGGTGGCGCACGTGGTTTACGGAGATCTCCGTGGACGGCCTCATCCGGTGGAGGATCCGGATAGCTACCGAAAGCTCGACCGTTTTCTGTTCGAACAAATCTGAGTCGGAGCAACCCCTCTTCCTACCGGCGCGGCAAGTCTGTCGCGCCGGCCTCTTATCAGCCCATCGGACCGCAACATCGCACCGGCTCGGTAACCCTTCGAAGAGGATGTGCGCTACGGTTGGCTGCGGCCCGATCGTGAAGAATTGCCTTCTGCGGCATGCTAGAGTCACCGCTCTTTCCAACAACTGAGCGGTTCGAATATGACGCAGCAACAGACGCTTCCTATCCTGGCGATCCGTAACGCGGTGCTTTTCCCGCATGTGGCGATGCAGATCGTCATCGACCGTCCGTTCTCTGTCGCGGCGGTGGAAGTAGCGCTGGCGCGCGAGGACCAGATGATCGGAGTCTTCGCCCAGCACGATGCCGGCATGCCGAAGCCGGGGCGGGAGCATTTCTACCCCATCGGCACGCGGGCGGTGATCAAACAAGCCTCGCGCTCGTCAAAGGGCGTGCAGCTGGTGCTTCTGGGGATGGAACGCATCACCCTCGGTGAGATGTCCCAGAGTGAGCCCTATCTGGAGGCCGCGGTCGAGGATCGGCCGACGAAGCCTGGGGACACCACCGAGATGGAGGCGCTGCAGCGCCAGATCCTGGAGCTTGCCAGTCGCATTCAGCAGACCGTGCAGGCGATGCCGGAAGCGCAGATGCAGGAGATGATCGCGCATCTCGACGGTCCGATGCACCTCACCTATCTGCTCGGCTCGATGGTGCATCTGACGCCGGAGAAAGCGCAGATTCTGCTCGGTCTGGATTCACAGGTCGACGCCATGCGGATGCTCGAGCGCTACCTGCAGCACGAGCTGCAAGTGCTCGATCTCAAGAAGCAGATCGCCAGCGAAGCGACGACGGCGATGAACCGCGAGCAGCGCGAGTACATGCTGCGCCAGCAATTGCAGGCGATCAAGGAAGAGCTCGGCGAAGCGGCACCCGGTGGCTCCGAACTCGACGAACTGAAGGCTCGTTTTGCCGACGTCGATCTGCCCGAGGTGGTGCGCGAAGAGTCGCAGCGCTCCCTGGCGCGGATGGCAAACCTGCCGACCTCGTCGCCCGACTTCAACGTGACCCTCAACTACTTGGAGCTGATCCTCGAGCTCCCGTGGAACGAGGAGACCGAAGACAACCTGGATCTCGCCCACGCCCGCAAGGTTCTGGAGGAGGATCACTTCGGCCTGCCGGAGGTGAAGGAGCGTCTGCTCGAGCAGTTGGCGGTGCTCGAGCTCAACCCCCAGGCCAAGGCGCCGATCCTTTGCTTTGTCGGTCCGCCCGGCGTCGGCAAGACCTCCCTCGGCTCGTCGATCGCCCGCGCCCTGGGGCGCAAGTTCGAGCGCTTGTCCCTCGGTGGCTTGCACGACGAGGCCGAGCTGCGGGGCCATCGCCGGACCTACATCGGCGCCATGCCGGGGCGCATCCTGCAGGCGATTCGCCGCGCTGGGGTGAAGAACCCGTTGCTCATGCTGGATGAGATCGACAAGGTGGGCCGCGATCACCGCGGCGACCCGACTGCCGCATTGCTCGAGATCCTCGATCCGGCCCAGAACCATGCCTTCCGTGACAACTACCTGAACCTGCCCTTCGATCTGTCGAAGATTTTCTTCATCGCCACCGCCAACGCTTTGGATACCCTGCCCCGGCCCCTGCTCGATCGGATGGAGATCCTGCGGCTCTCGGGTTACAGCGATGAGGAGAAGCGGGAGATCGCCCGGCGCTACCTGCTGCCGCGCCGGCGGCGGGAGGCGGGACTGGAAGACGATCAATTGTTGGTGCCCGACGCCGCCTTGGCGCACGCCATTCGTCGCTACACGCGGGAAGCCGGTGTGCGCGAGCTGGAGCGCGTCCTTGGGCGGTTGGCCCGCAAGGTGGCGTTACGCTGTGCCGAAGGGCGTTGCGAGTCGGTGACGATCGAAGCGTCGGATCTCTCGGCCATGCTCGGCCCGGAGAAGTTCTCCGACGACGCCATGCGCCAAGAGCTACCGCCAGGGGTGGTGGGCGGTTTGGCTTGGACGCAGGCTGGCGGCGAGGTGCTCTATGTCGAGGCGGTGCGCCTCACCGGCGGTGAGCAGCTCAAGCTCACCGGCCAGCTCGGTGACGTGATGAAAGAGTCGGCCCACACGGCGCGCAGCTTTGTCCTGTCGCAGGCCGAAACCCTGGCGCCGAACCTGGAGCGCGGCGAGGTCCACATCCACGTCCCGGCCGGGGCCATCCCCAAGGATGGCCCCTCGGCTGGCGTCACCATGGCCACGGCTCTGGCCTCGATGTACAGTGGCGAGCCGGCGCGTAGCGACACCGCCATGACCGGCGAGATCACCCTCTCCGGCTTGGTGCTGCCGATCGGCGGGGTCAAAGAGAAGGTGCTGGCCGCGCGCCGCGCCGGCATGCGGCGGGTGATCCTGCCGCAGCAGAACGAGAAGGACCTACAGGAGCTGCCTGCCGCTGTGCAGGAAGAGATGGAGCTGATCTTCGCCGCCCACTTGCGCGACGTCATCCAAGCGGCGATTCCTAGCCTGGCGGAGCGGTTGGAATCAGTAGATTGAGCCTGCGTCGCCTCGCGTGATTGGGCTGCGCCTGAAGGGTGCTGTCTAGTGAGATCCGAGTGCCGCTCCACGATCGAACAGACGCTGTCCCTGGACACTCTTTAGGCTTCAAAGATAACGCCTTTCATGCCTCAAAGTTGACGCCAATTGGTAGAATCCTAGGTGATCCCGGGCGCTTCAGCCACTGAGGACTGGGTCTAGGAGTTCCGTATGGCGAACAAGTCGGTAGATTCCTCCAAGGGTGTCCCTCTCTCTTCGGACCTTCACGATCCTGACGCCTATCCGTACTTTTTGTGGGATGCCCCACTGACCAACCGCGAGTTGCGGCGGCAACTGAAGGAAGCCTCTCCTCCGGAGAGAACACGTCTATTGGCAAAGATTCTCCGCGAGGCGCGCGACACCGACGTTTGGGCTTACACCACTCCCAGCGAGGTTGCTCGGTCTTTCGCGACCTTGGCATTTCATTTGGGACGTCGGCGGGCCTTTTGGGAGTACCTGCTCAGTCGCTGGGGTCAGCAAGGACGGATCGAGTTTGAGCCGGCTCGATAGCCTCCAACAAGAGGTCCTTCGGGCCTTCTTCGAGTACGAAAGCAGGTTCTTCTTGACCGGTGGTGCCGCCCTCGCAGGTTTCCACCTCCAGCACCGAACGACCAAGGACCTTGATCTTTTCACGGTCGAAGATCGTCTTGAGGAAGGGGCTGCCGCACTGGCAGCCGTTGCACGACAGCTCGGGGGATCTCTTGAGAGCCTCGTCGTCTACGTCGACTTTCGCCGCTATCTTCTCCGGCGAGGCTCATCTTCGATAGTTGTCGAGTTGGTACGGGATCGCGCGCCTCAACTGGTCGAATCGAAGCCGGCTATCGGGTCGATACGAGTGGATCCGCCGGAGGAGATCATCGCGAACAAGCTCTGTACCCTGCTTTCTAGAGCCGAGATTCGCGACTTGGTGGATGTGCGTGCGCTCGAAGCAGCAGGTTTCCCTGTCGAAGATCACATTGGGCATGCGGCTCGCAAGGACGGGGGCATGACCCCTGGGCAGTTGGGTTGGGTACTCTCGCAGATCGTGATCGGCGATGATGCTGAATTGCCGGAAGGAGTGAGTGCCAACGAGTTAAGGGCCTACCTGCACGATCTCCAGAATCGTCTTGCAGATATGGCGTTCCCGGAATCCTGACGCTATGGCAGATGAAATGATGGTCCAGGTCCTTCAGCCTGTCGACGCTGTTCGACGTCGCCCCGGGATGTACGTTGGTGACGTGACCGACGCCTCTGGGCTCCATCACATGGTCTGGGAGGTCGTCGCCAATTCACTCGATCAGTTCTTGGCGGGGCGGTGCAGCCGGGTCGATGTGACCCTCCTCGCCGACGGAGCCATCTCGGTCGATGACGACGGGCCCGGCATTCGACTCGACGAGGTCGACGGCGTGTCGTTCGCCGAGCACGCCCTTACGACCCACCACAACACTCCTACCCTGGATGGCCACGCACCGCATGTCCATGTCGGCCATGTCGGGCTCGGGCTCTTCCCCATCTGTGCCCTTTCCAGTCGATTGGCCTTGGACGTGTTCCGGGACGGCGCCCACTTTCAGCAACACTTCGCAGCGGGGCGCGCCACGACCCCGCTGCAGGACCGTGGACCCACCGATCGAACGGGTACCCGCATCACCCTGCACCCAGATCCGGAGATTTTTACCTCCACCTGGTTCGACCCCGGACTCATCGCGAACCGTCTGCGAGAGATCTCGTTTCTGCTGCCGGGCCTCACCGCCACTGTCCAAGATCAACGAAAGCATACCTTTCATTCTCCAGATGGACTCACTGCTTGGGTGGAGGCCAGAACTCGTTTGGACCGCGACTTCGTCGCCTCTCGCCCCTTTGCCGTTCACGGCGCCTGGGAGGACATCCTCGTGGAGGCCGCCGCAAGCTGGGGTCATCCCTTCGACTCATCCATCGAGAGCTTCGCCAATGTCGAACGAACGACCGAAGGTGGAACCCATGTCCGTGGCCTGCTGTTTGGCCTTGTTGCGGGTCTTCGGACGGCAGCGCCCCAGCTATGTGAGGGTAGGACCCGGAGCGACCTCGAGCGGCTGATCAGCCGAGGCCTCGTCGCCATCGTCTGTGTCCGACTCAATGATCCCACCTACGGCGGACCAACCCGGGACAAGCTCGTGACGGAAGGCGTCCGTGACGTCGTGCAGCGGGCCGTTACCGAACGATTTTCAGAATATTTGCTCAAAGAGCCGGAGCTCGTACGGCGTTTCGGCCAAGTCAGAATTCTCTAGCAGGCTTTGCCTGCTAGAGAATGCGCGCGACAGGGTTGGCGGATCCGAATACGGGTACCGACAGAGGCGTATCCTTGGTGAGAGTTCTGGAACCACCGCGGAGGCGCCTGCATGAGCATCTACTATCCTTTTGTTTTTGCCGTCATGGCGGCGTACTTTCTTGTGATTGGCTTTCGGGTCGTGGTCTCGAAGAGGCCTTACCTGATGCCCTCGAGGTATACCTTCGCCCTTCTGCTTCTGGCCTTTTCTCCCCAATTCGTGAACAGTGCGAAGCTGCTGTCGGGAGGTATGCCCGAAGGTACCCTGTGGCTCGAGCTTCTCAGTCCGGCCATGTTTTTGTGTTTACTCGGCTACTTTTGGTTCCAGCTGACGGGCTATGTGGTGGTGGGGATCTTGCCCGAGTCGTTTCGGCAAGCGATCCATGCGTCCCTCGAAAAGCACGGGCAATCGTTCGAGGAACGACTCTCGATCATCGATCTGACGTCGATCGGGGCGACGCTGCATGTGACGGTTCATTCCTGGGCCGGATCGGGTCAGTTGCGGTTGCTCGGAGCGGATGACCCGAGCCTGCTGTCCAGGATCGTGGCGGGCGTCAATGACTACTATGCTGAGCATGACAACAAACTCAATACCATGACGCCACGGCTCTATGTCGTGATGGGTCTTTTCTTGTTGGCCGGCGCGGGTGTGATGCTGTTCTATATTTCGTGAGTCGGTGAGTTTCGGGGCTGCCGAGAGCGATGCGCATCCTGGATCCTGCGGCTGGTGGGAAGCGGGTGACTTGGTGGATCACCTGTGGCTTCGTAGAGGCCGAGAGGGTACGCTGCATCTCCGGCCAGGGATATTGCGAAGGCGATTGGGCTCAAATGACATAGAATCTCATGCATGAGCAACCCCACGGTGGGCGTGGGCGATCGGTCCACCGCGACCCTTGCCCCCGCGCCGGACGTGACGCAGCACCTCCTCGCTTGGGGTGCCGGCGACCGGCAGGCCCTGGATCGTCTGCTGCCGGCGGTCTATAGAGAGCTATACCAGCTGGCGCGCCGCTCGATGCGACGCGAGAGGGTCGGGCACACCCTGCAGACCACCGCCCTGATCCATGAAGCCTATCTGCGCTTGGTCCGTCAACAGCGGGTGCAGTGGCAAGATCGTTCGCACTTCTTCGCTGTCGCCGCCACGATGATGCGCCGAGTGTTGCTGCACCACGCGGAGCGCAAGCACGCCGCCAAGCGTGGCGGTCGACAGCCGGCAGTCACCCTCGACGATGAGGTCTTGGGCTCGTCGCCGTCGATCGATCTCTTCGCCCTCGACGAGGCGATTCGACAGCTCGAGCAACAAGATCTGCGGGCCGGACGGGTCGTCGAGCTCAAGTTCTTTGCCGGCCTCACCCACCA
>JBCCGX010000537.1:0-6828 GCA_039029035.1 Acidobacteriota bacterium
ATCCCGAAGTCGAGCCGTACCGCGTCGTTCAGCTGGAAGCTCGTCTTGAGATTGATCTGGGTGTAGGCGTCGTGGGCGCCGAAGACTTGGGTTGCCGTATCCGAGTTGTCGAGATCGCCGAAGCTGTCGCCGGAATAGCGGATGCCGCCGCCGACATCCCAGCGATCGGTGACGCGGACGTTGACCAATAGATGGGCCCG
Organism: Acidobacteriota bacterium; assembly: GCA_039029035.1. Classification (GTDB taxonomy): domain Bacteria; phylum Acidobacteriota; class Thermoanaerobaculia; order Multivoradales; family J023; genus JAAELT01. The sequence continues at coordinate 201 of JBCCGX010000537.1, forward strand.
CCATTCCGGCAGGCGGGGAAAAACATTGCCTTCCAGAGCGCGGTTGGCGCTGTTCTCGGTGATCTCAGCATCGAGGTAGGTGGTGTTGAAGCGCACTGAAAGCTTGCCGTTCAGCAAACCGCTCTGGTTGTAGATCAGGTCGGCGCCGTCGGTGACGACCTCGTCGATCGGCAGGAAGGTGGTCACCGAGCGGTTGTCGACGATCGAAGTCTGGTTGAAGATCACGTCGTCGATGGTTTCGGTGAACAGATTGACCCGTACGTGGCCGCTGGGCAGGAGGCGCTCGATCATCAGGTTGTGATGCAGGCCGTCTTCCGGCTCCAGGTTGGCATTGGCGATCGAGGTGCCGTTGGTGCGGCGCTCGTTCTGGAACAGCTCCTCGACGATGGGGAAGCGAAAGGCGCGGGCCGAGGACAGGCGCAGTTGCCAGTCATCGTTCGGGCGATAGCCCACCGACACTTTGGGCGAGAAGCGGCTCTCGGAGCGGTCGATCTGGTTGTCCAGGTTGCCCCGGTTGTTGAAGAAGCCGTCCTGGCTCTCCCAGCTCTCGAACCGACCGCCGAAGGCGACGTCCCACTGCGTGCCCAACTGCCAGCCGAACTGGGCGAAAGCGGCGTGGAGCATGCTTTCGCCACCGCTGGCGTTGTTGAGCGAGGTCTGCGGGCCGGCAGCAAAGTCGTCGGAGTTGTAGTTGGTCACCTCGAGGGCGTAATGCTCGTAGCGGTAACCAGTCACCAAGCCGAGGTTGGCGTTGCCTCCTAGCTCGTCGTTCTGGAATTTGACCTCGGCGGTCTCCCAGCCGGCTTCATCGAAGTCGCGTACCGTACCGGCCGCAGTGAAGGCCGGATCTGCCGGGTTGAGCAGCGAAGCCCGGCTCTCGTCTTCGAGAATGTCGAAGACACTGAAGCTGGCTTCCAGGTGCCAGTCATTCCGCAGTTGTCCCTGAACGCGGCCGCCGAGCAGCAGGGTTCGGCGATCCTGGTCGCTGACGGTGAAATTCCGGCCGCGGACGTTGAAGGCGATGCCATCTTGCACCACGTCACCGCTCCACACCGGCAGGCCGCTGCTGTCGCGCAGGTCGTTCTGCACCGAGTCACGGGTCACGTCACGCGCTTCGTAGCCCATGTTGAACAGGGCGAACCAGCCGCTTGGTAGCTCATAGCCGAGCTTGAGCTTGAATTGCCCGGTGCGCGAGTCGAGCGGGCCGGTGTTGGCGTAGGTCTGGGTCGGATCGCCGTATTCGTTGGTCCACGGCAGAGAGCCGGTGACGGCGATCTCGTCACCGCTCGGTGCGCCGCTCAGGCCGAAGCGATAGTCCAGCGGCTGGCTGTCGTTTTCCAGCAGGCTGGCGGCGGCGTAGACGCTGAGCTTGCCGAGCTTCTCACCGTAGGACACGAAGCCCTTGAAGCCATCCATGGAGTCGTCGAAGCCCTGCTCGTCGAAGGTCTGGTTGAACAGCGAGCCTTCCAGGTGGATGCGCCGATTCGTCGGGATGGTGGTCTCGATGTTGACCACACCGCCCATGGCGTTGCCGCCGTACTCGGCCGAGAACGGGCCGTAGACGACCTCGACGAAACCGATCTCGTCGGCGTTGACCAGGCCCCAGCGCGGCGAGCCGTTGAAGCGGGTCTGCAAAAAGTAATGCAGCGGGATGCCATCGGCGAAGACCATGGTGCGCGCGGTCTGGAACATGTTCGAGCCGCGCATGCCGATGGTGCCGTTGGGGTCGCCGATGTAGCGTCGGCGGATGATTACGCTGGGCTCGTATTTCACCAGGTCTTCGGTGGTCACGGCAGTGATCGGGGCCAGGTCGGCCGGGATCAGCAGGCTGTTTGGGCTGACGTAGTGGGTCTCCTGCCGACCCTCGCCCCAGACGGTGATCTCTTCGGCGACCTTTTCCGCCGTCTGTGGATCGTCCGTCGGCGCCCGGTCCTTGGCAGGGTGGCTCGTCGTGGCCGTTTCCGCAGTGGATTCGGTCGACGATTTGGTGGCCGAAGGGTCGGTGGATTCTGCCGCGAGGGCGGCGGTCCATAGGCTGAAAGCGCCACTGACGGCGAGCGCCAAGGCGAGTTTTGGGGTGCGTCGCATTTTCGATACACGCTGTATTGTCGATACACATTGCATGTTGCGATCTCCTCGATATCCAGGCCCGGGCAGGCGGATTTGCACCGCGATGCACGAGCTCGTGCTGAACGGACTGAGTTCCGCGGACCGGGGTCCACGGCTCATGGTTCGCGAACGGATAGTTCGCGAATTTCGGATTCACGGGCTGCGCCGTGCCCGGGATCGAAATCCAGGGCAACGGAATGGAGCCCCTTCCGGGGCATCTGTCCCAGCGGGACAGCAGAACGTAGCCCGGGATTTCAATCCCGGGCCGCGCTCACGCACGGACAGCAGCTAGGCGAACCGAGGAGGCGGGGTCGGTGGCTCGGTGGAATAGGAGCGCGGCAGCTCACGCTGCCGGGCGAGCGCTGGGCCGAAGTGGCTCAGTGGGATGGCTTCTTCACCGGCTCCGAGACCGGAGATGGCGTCGCGGCGGACCGGCAGCGGCGACGTGACCGGAGCGCCGGCACTGCAGGAAGCGGAGAGTGTCGTCTCGGTCGAACGCGAGCTCGCCGGGGCTGACGACCCCGGCAGGTGGCAAGCGGCCCCTTCATCGTTCGCCTCGGTCTCGACGGTTGAGGCATGGTGCCCGTGGTGCGAGCCCTCGGGCGGGCTGCCGTGCCCGCTGGGTTCCGCGTGTTCCGCATGTTCCGCATGTCCGGCGTGTTCCGCGTGCCCGTTGTGGGAGGACGCGCCGGGCGCCGAGCCATGGGAGCCATGCCCCGTCGGGTGATCGTGGCCGGGCGCCTCACTGCCCGAGCTCGATCGACCATGACGCAAGCAGCAGCTGTCGCCTTGGCAACGGCAAGCGGCTCCGGTCTGCGGCACCCCGAAGAGCGGCACGAAGGATGGCAGCAACAGTGCCATCAGCAGCGTCCCGACGATCGATACGCGTTGGGCCTTCATGATGCGCTCACGCTTGCCATTATGTCGCCCGCCTCCGGCGCAAGGGAACCCCTGGAATCGAATCGAAGCCATGGGGTGAGTAATCGGGGTCGCACTGTCGTTCTGATTCACAACAACCCACCTGGCACGACTGCCAGTGAGAATTTGCAAGCTTCGAGCCCGCGACGCGTGGCTCGATCGACCAGGAGACCCCACCATGCAAAGAACTGTGATTCTTGCCTTGCTCTTGACCGTGCTCAGCGCGACCGGACCGGTCGCGACAGGCTCGCCCTTTGGCCCACCGGATGGATTCGATCAATTCCTCGTCTTCCTGGGCGGTGGGCTCTACGATCCCACCGAGCCCCACCCGGTGGTTCCCGGCTGCTTCCAGCTCTTCTGTGAAGGCCCTTACTTCCAAGAGGTGGTCATGGGGCGGACGCCGGCAGAGATCCTCGAGCAGGAGGCGCTAGCCAAGGCGTTCTTCCTCCAGCGTTTCGGTATCGATGTGGACGATCCGGCCAACGAGGGGCGGCTCGTCTTCTTGTTCTACACCGCCGACCCGCGAGTCGACTACCGGGTCTACCACATGGCGGGCGAAAAAGTGCCGAGCACCGGTTGGGAGATCCTCGATGGTGGCTTTCTGTGGCTGATCACGGACCCGGACGGTTACGAGCTCGGCGGCGAGTTTGCCGGTGTGCATGTGCCGGCCGGCGCCTTTGCCTCCTTCGGTGAGTACGCCATTCAAAAAACTTTGCTCAACGGCGCACCGGATGGCCAGATCGTCCTCCGCTTCAAAGCCAAGACGCCGATTCTGCCGAAGGCCGACGGCTCCCTTCTGGCCCTCTGCGAGCTCGAGCATCCCGAGTGGGGCAGCGGCCTCGCCCAGGTGCTGATGGCCAATGTTCAGCAGCCCGGCGGCCTGCTGAAGATCAACCTGCGCAATGTATCCACCTTTCCCAGCCTCTCGGATTGAACCTGCTTTCTGCAGCTATGTATCTCTAGGAGAAAGATCATGCGACGTCTTCGCTTCAACATTGCTCTGCTCGTCCTTCCCCTCTGGCTCGTCGGCGCATCGACAGCGCAGGCCAGATCACCCTTCGGCGCCCCCGACGGTTTCGGGCAACTCGCCATCTACATGGCCAACGGTGCCTTCGATCTGAACGCGCCCCACCCGCAGGTCCCCGGCTGCTTCCAGAGCCTCTGCGATCCGAGCTACTTCCACGAAGTCATCATGGGCTGGACGCCGACTGAGGTGCAGGCGGAAGAAGCTGCTGCCAAGGCATTCTTCGCCCAGCGTTTCGGCGTCGACGTGGAGTCCCTGGTCGCCGAAGGGCGTCTTCACTTTCGAGGCGCCTACGCCGATCCCCGGCTCGGGTACCGCCTCTTCCACCTGAGTGGCCAGAAGGTTCAAGGCACCGGTTGGGAAGTGCACGACGGCGCCTACCTGGCCATCGTCACCGACCCGGCCGGCCTCGAGCTCGGCGGCGAGTTCGACGGGGTCCACGTGCCGGCTGGTGCCTATCTCGCCTTCGGCCTCTACAACATCCACAAGACCCTACCGAGTGGCCAGCCGGCGGGAGAGATCCTGATCCGCTTCAAGTCCCTCACGCCGATCGTCGCCAACGCTGACGGTACGGTCATGTTCCGCTGCGAGCTCGAGCATGCCGATTGGGGCCCGGGCCTGGCCCAGGCCACGTTGTGGAGCGAGCTGCTGGTCGACGGACGAACGCAGTACAGTATCCGCAGCATCCTGACCTTCCCCGGATTGGGGGATTAACTGTAGCCAGGGCGCTCGCGGATCCGCCAGAGTACGCCCAAGAATGCCCTGGATCAACAACCACAAGCGTCTGCTGTGGGCGGGGACGATCGGGACGTTCGTACTCGCCCTGGCCTTCTTCTCGGCCCTCTTTGCCCGCTTGCCGAGCTGCGCGCGGTGCAAGGTTATGTCGACGCCACCAGAGTCGAACGCGAGGCCCAGGGGTGCCTGGCATTGGTGCATTCGCTGCGTCTCGACGCAGCGGTCCAGGAGCTCTACGAGCTGGCGCCCTCCGGCCCGACGAAGCTGTGGCTCGGCGATCAGCTACTCTTGGCCATCGACCGGCCGACCGGTGCGATGCTCGGGCAAGGGATCACCTTCCCTCTGGCCCTCGAGGCGGGCGACCATCGGCTGACGGTCCTGACCTGCCCAGGGCTGGATGGCCGCACGGGCTTCTACCTGCTGCAAAGGTCGCTGAGCTCACTCCTCCGAAGGTCGCACGCACTCGGTCTTGCCACCGAGGAAGAAGAGGGGCGTGCGTCGCAGTTGCTTGCTGAGATCGATACACAAGGCGCCGAGGGCGGATTCGCTCAAGTCCGGGAAGAGCACTCGGAAGTCCTGCTGTGTCAGCAGGCCGCCCTTCTCGTAACTGAAGTAAGGGCGGCTGGTCACCCGATCGTCGAACAGGATCCGGTCGTTGCCGGAGAGCGGGTACATGCACTGCTGGGAGATGAGGAGACATCCATCGCAGGCGTCGAGGAAGCCCTGGGTGAAGCCGGTTTGCCGATTCGCCATCGCCTCACAATCCAGGTGAGGCGGCAGCTTTTCGAGCACCGTCACCGCGACCTCGGTCGATTCGACCGGCATCTGGAGCTGGAACCTCATGTAAGAGGGGTCCGGGGACTCTCTCAGGCGGCTGGCGAAGAAGTAGCCCAACAGAACCAGGGCGATGAGGGTGGCGGCTTTCTTCATCGATTGACCTCGCAAGACATCCATCGCCGAGATGTCGGCCGGCGGGTCAACCCTTCGGTCCCAGCCCGAATCTGCGGCGAGCTCTACCCATTAGACGCGGGAAAACTCGCCAGATAGTGTCGCGGGCCCGGCTCGAGTCAGAGGTCGCTGTGGATGGCTCAGCAGCGATCGACGCGAGCGGCGAAGCAGCCTGGCTTGGCGTAGTGGGCCTGGATGTAATCGACGCGGGGATTGTCGAAGAGCCGGCGGATCTCGGTCTCGATCGCATCGCCTTGGGCCAGATCGGCGTCGATCAGGAAATCGTCGGCATCGAAGGCGCGCAGCGAGATCACCCGCAGATGCAGGACCTCCGGCACTTCGTCGATCCGGTCGTAGGCCGCTTTGGCGCTTTCGTTCAAGAAGATCGCATGGCTCGCCCGGTAGGGGCTGTCCGCCGGCTGGTGGGTGTAGTTCACCAGAATCAAGCTCTCGCCGGGCTCGGCGTCGCGGAGCTCGATCCGATCGGGAAAGCCAGGTTTGGTCTTGGCGATGTAGCGTTGGGCTCCGTGGCGCGCGAGATCGTCGTCAGACAGACCGAAAAGGTGGCGGAAAGGCTCGGGCGACAGGCCGGAGATGCGGAACGACATGGGCGACTCCTCATTTGCCTCGTCGAGGCTTCAATGCCCCGACGAGAGCCATTGGATCCGATCTTCTCGGCCGGTTCTATCGGTTTCTGAGCTCGAACTTGCCGGCTCTCTCGACGAGGCTTGGAAAGGACCTCTCGCGACTGCCGTCGAGTCCGGCACAAGTCGTGGGTCGAGGTGTAGACTCTGCCCCGATGGACCGCGCGCCGACCTGCATTGTCGTCCCCTGCTACAACGAGGCGTACCGGCTTCGACCCGATGAGTTCGACCGTTTTTCGAGCGAGTACCG
>JBCCGX010000538.1:0-6821 GCA_039029035.1 Acidobacteriota bacterium
CACCTGGAAGCCGACACGGCGCGTGGGTGAAGCGGCCGTTTGCCCCGGCAGGAAGAAGTAGAGGTGGCCGTCCGCTACGCTCTCGGACACGAAGGAGGGTGGGGTGAGCCGCAAGCGGACCTTCACGGTGCCGTAGGCGCTGCCGTCGAGATCGATGGCCGGGCTGTTGAGTAGCGGCGAGAAGGACGGATGGACCGAGAATTCGATCCCTTGCGACGTCACCTGGGGCGGGAAGACACCGAAGGCTTGCCAGCCTTGCAGACCTTGCGAGAAGTCGACTTCGTACGGCGGGCTGAGCGGGCCGAGATCGACCACCCGCACATCGACCGCGCCGAGTGGCAGATCGACCGTCACGGTGCCGGCGATCGGATCGTAGACAAAGGTGGTCGTCGGCACGCCGTCGACCCGCACCTCGAACAGACTGGGAACCTCCCGCAGGACGATCTCGAGGCTGAGGCCGGCGGCCTGGCCGAGCGAGCCGCTGACCTGAGCGTACACCGCCCTCTCGACCGGGTCGCGGCCGGCTTCGATGTCCACGTGGTTGCCCTGGAAGTAGACATTGTCGACACCGATCCAATCCAGCTGACTGGGAATCTTCGGCGCCACCCGCAGGGTGCCGAGAACCTCCGTCTCGAGGCCGAGGAACGCGTGGGGCATGAAGGTGGTCCCCATGGAGGCACGGGCACCGGTCTCCACGTCGAGGGCAAGGCTGCCGGCGGCCCCGTCGCCCTGCAGCACGCCGAGACTCGGATCGGTGTAGTAGACGCGGTAGAACTCCTTACCCTGGCCGCCGGCGTTCTTGACGTCCAGAAACCAGCTCTCCAGCTCCAATACGCGGTTGAAGGCACGGTCGATCTGGGCTTGGTCACCGGTCGCGCTACGGGTTGTCAGATCGAAGAACGAGGTCGCCGGGATCGCGCCGCCGTTGACCAGTTGCTCACCGAAACCGGGCACCTTGGTCTGGCGCGCCCACTGCCAATAGTAGTAGTCGGAATTCGGGCGGGTAGTGAAACGCGGCGCGAAACGCCAACGGTAGATATCGTTGGCGTCGCCGGGGATAACCCGGCCGTCGAGCCAGGAGAGGATATGGTCGCGCTGGGTGTCGGTCCCGATGCCCATAGCCAGGGCGAGGAGGTTGAAATGCAGCGCACCGAGGTCGCGGATCGCGTTCTCGTTGGCGTCGAGGTTACGGTCGAAGCGCAGCGTCTGGGGATTCCAGAAGGCCGACTCGATCCGCGCCTTGACCTGTGTCGCCAGGGCGCGCAACGAGGTCGGCGTCTCGCCCCAGGTGAGGGTCGATTGGTTGTCCGGGCCGACCACGGTTACCGGCGGCACGACAAGGTTGCGGTCGGCGGCGATCTCTTCGAGCTCCGCCATGGCGAGAAGCGCTGCATAGTAGCGTGCGCTCGTTTCCAGGTCGTACAGGCCGGAGGGCAGGATGTCCCAGCTCGAGCCGGCAACACCGTGACCGACCTGGTTGCCGATCCCATCGTGGCCCACCAACCAACCGAGATTGAGCAGTTGATCCTGCTTGCCGCGCAGGTGCTCGTTCAGAAAAAGCATGGCGCGGCGCAGATCCGGCATCATCAAGGCGAGGAAATCCCGCCCCTGCCGATCCTGCAGGTCGGCCCCCATCCACAAGACGAAACGGTGGGTGGCGTCGATCAGGGTCGTGTTGCTGACATTGATCCGGCCGTCGTAGGAGGTGCGGATGAAGTTGATCCGCATCTCGTAGCCCTCGGCGTCCGGGTTGGGCAGCGCCAGCTTGAGGCCGGTGATCTGGCGGGTCGTCGAACGGCCCCATTCGGGGTGGAGGTGCATCGGAAAGTACAGCGGATAGCGCCCGCTGAAAGTCTTGACGTGGGGCGAGAAAAGGGCCGGGAAGTCGGCCGGCGGCGCGGCGGCGAAGTCGGTCGTGGTCGAGCGGCTGGAGCTAAAAGTGCCTTCACCGGGCGCGTCGGTCGTCCAGTAGATCTCTAGATCGTCGATCAGGCTCGGATCGAGGGTCTCGCCCATCGGCGGAATGAGCTCGACGTCGACCTCGAGCAGGGGCATCTGCAGAGTCTGGCAGAGGATCGACGGGCTGACGATCTCCGGCTGCGGGCCGATGATGTCGACCACCAGGGTGCCGAAGAGCAGCGGGTCGCCCACCGGCGGCTCGGTAATCTGCACGTCGCCGGCCGCCGTCCAGGTCGGCGCGCCGGCAACGTCGAACGGCCAGCCGGGCTTGCCGGAGGGGTTGCACACCAGGTTGGCCTGAAACTTGGGGAAGATCCACGAGTAGCCGGCGATCGGTGGCGCGCCGCCTGCCAGGAAGATGGGCTCGACGAAGTTCGCTGCTCCCGAGACATAGCCGTATTTGTCCATCGCGGTGTGCAGCAGGGCGGTCAGAGGGTAGTCGCGGATCACCTGCCCCTGGTTCTGGCGCTGTGAGCCCATGGCGCCACGATCGATCCAAGGGAGGAACCAGGCATCCCATTCCATCAGGGTGAAGATCCCATTGGTGCCGGGAGCTCCGGTCGTGTCCCAGTGGACGCCGTCGGCATCGACGCTCAAGTGGCGGCGGAAATACTCGTTGACGAAGGCATCGAGATCCGGTTTCGAGGAGTGGAAGACGGGCAGTCGGGCAAAGTCGGGCTGGGCCGGATACACATAGTGATCGTCCATCTCCACGATCACCAGGTCGCCACGCTCGGCGAGGCTGGCCGGGGCTAAGGCAATGAGCACTGAGACGAGACCGAGTGTCATCGCGCCTGCGAAGCGTGTTCGAAAGCTATCTTTGGGTTGTCGCATAGATCCTCCAAGGATGCCGAAACAAGGAAGCCGGCGAGTGGAAGTCGGCCGGCTCCATGGGTGAAATGCGGCGCGGGGCGGCCCGAGCCACCGCCGCTGCCGAGAGTGCTTACAAAGAGGTATGCGTCAAGCGCTGACCGTCCTGGCCGAGGACGTCAGGGGGCTTTCCTACTGCTGCTCGCCGATGAGGTCGGCCCGGACCTGGTGCGCCAGCCCTGGGCGGTCCCAGGCGTCGTAGAGCTCGGTCAACCGGCGAGCACTCTCCTGGAAGCTCGGATGCTCGGGGCTGAAACGCTCCGCCACCTGCCGATGGCTGTGGCGCAACAGAGGCTCGGCTTCGGCGAATCGATCCATGGCGGTCAGACACCAGCCGATCGCCTGCTGCGATTGGGCGATCCGCCAATGACCCTCAGCAAACGCCGCCTGGCGAATCGCCAGGCTCTGCTGCAGCAGAGCCATGGCGGTCTGCAGCTCGCCGCGCTCGATCAGAGTCTTGCCCAGCGCATCGAGAGCGTGGGACACCACGGGATGCTGCTCACCCCGCAGCCGGCGCAGGATCCCCAAGCACTGGCGATGGTGGCTCTCGGCCTCGGCCAGCCGACCCGCCCGACGCTGCACCGTGCCCATTCCGCACAGACTGTTGGCCACCGCGTGATGGTGCTCACCGAACGCTGCGCGGCGAATCGCCAACGCCTGCCGGTGGAGCGCCAACGCTTGCTCAAGCTCTCCTTCCATCTCCAAGACCGCGGCCAGGTTGTTCAGCGTCACAGCGACCACCGGATGCGTCTTGCCGTGGTGCGCCCGGCGCAGCGCCAGGACCTCGCGATGCGCTGCCTCCGAGGCCTCCAGATCGCCCGCTTCGAACAGCATCTGTGCCAAGTTGTGCAGCATGGTCAGCACTTCCGGGTGCTCAGGCCCGTACACCACCCGCGCCAGGGTGAGCGTCTCGCGGCTCAGCGCCACGGCTTCGGTTGCCTGGCCGGCGAGACTCAATACGGTACCCAGGTTCGCCAGGTTGTTGAGGATGTCCGGATGGCGCTCCGGCAAGTCCCGCCGCCGCAGAGCGAGCGCTTGGCGATAGAGGTCCGCCGTGCGCGGCAGATCCCCCTGCCGTCGCAGGACCTCGGCCAGAGCGTCCAGGCCCACGGCCATACGCAGATCGTCCGCCGCATGGTGTTGACGGAGAATCTCGAGCGCTTGGCGTGCCCGGTCCTCGGCCTGGTCGAAGCGACTGAGGCGCAGATCGACGTCCATCATGCCGTGCAGCGTCGGCACCAGGCGTGGGTCGTGCGAGCCGAAGAGGTCGGTTTGCATCGCCAACGCTTGGCGATAGATCGCCTCCGCCTCTTGGTACTGCCCTTCGTCCTCACGCAGGCCGGCCAGGTGTCCCAGGCTCATCGCCACTTCGGGATGGGCCAAACCGTGTGCGGAGCGACGCAGCCCGAGGGCCTCCTCCAGCAACGGTGACGCCTGCTCGGTGAGACCGAGGCTCCAGTAGGCGCGGCCGATGGCGTCCATCAGGGTCGCCTGGACCTCCGCCTGTCCGGTGAGATCCTGCCGCACGCGGGCCGCACCAGCTTCGAGGATCTGTCGGGCGGTGACGGTTTCGCCGCGAGCCTGCTCGGGTTCGGCGACGGCGAAGACATCGACCAGGAAGTCGAGCGCCTGCTGCGCCTTGTCGCGCTCACGACTGGCCACGGCGCGCTCCGACTCAGCGATCCGGTGTTGCATATCTAGCCGCCGGGCCTGGGCCAGAAGGGTGATGAGGAAGACCGCGACGAGAACCAGAACCGTCGCCGCCGCACTCACTGCCAAGGCGTACCGACGCAGGAACTTGACGGCACGGTAACGCCGCGAGCTGCGGCGCACCGAGATCGGCCGGCCCTCGAGAAAGCGCCGCAGATCATCGATCAACTGCTCCACCGAGCCATAGCGCGCGGTAGGCTCTTTGCGCAGCGCCTGCAGCACGATGGCATCGAGATCGCCCGCCAACTGCGAGCGTCGGCCGGCGGCGCGACCGAACCGGCGTGGCGAACGCTGGGTGACCAAGCTCGGTCGGATCGGCTCCTGCTCGCACACCGCGCGCTCGAGCTCGTGCGGCAGCTCGTCGGTCGTCCGGTAAGGGCTCCGCCCGGTAAGCAGCTCGTAGAGCACCACGCCAAGGGCGTAGACATCGCTGGCAGTGGTGATCGACGCTCCCCGCACCTGCTCGGGGCTGGCGTAGCCCGGCGTCATCAGCCGCACTCCCGTGCGGGTCTTCGGGCTACCGCCAGCCGGTTCGGGCACCAGCAGCTTGGCAATACCGAAGTCGAGTAGCACCGGCCGGCCTTCGTCGGTCACCAAAACGTTGCTCGGCTTGAGGTCGCGGTGCACCAGCAGACTCCGGTGAGCATGTTGCACCGCGGCGCAGACTTCGCAGAAGAGCTCCAAGCGCTGCCGCAGCGTGAGGCTCTGGCGCTGGCAGTAGCGATCAATCGGTACGCCGTCGACATACTCCATGACCAGAAACGGTCGCCCATCGTCTGCCGTGCCGCCGTCGTAGAGCCGGGCGATGTGGGGATGCTCCAGATCGGCCAGGATCTGGCGCTCACGGTGAAAGCGCTGGCGCAGCTCGTCGCGGTAGGCGCTTCCCGGGCCACCGCGATGTGCCTCATGACGCATCAGCTTGACCGCAACCAAACGCCGGTAGTGATCGTCGTCGCGCGCTGCGAGATAGACCGTCCCCATGCCACCGCGGCCGATCTCACGCAGCAACCGGTAGGTGCCGAGGCGACGCGGGTCGCGATGCACCAAGCGCGCGGTGTCGGATAGGGTGCTGGCGCCTTCGTGTGGGGTCTCCAGGAAGCTCTCTGCCCGACGGTCCGCGTCCAGGAGGAGCTCAACCTTGTCGCGCAGCACTCGATCACCGGCGCACCGCTGCTCCAGGTAGGGCGCCTGCTGGGTCGTCGGCAGCTCCAACGCCCCTTCGAAGACCTCGTCGATACGGCGCCAGGTGTCCGCCGGCAAGTCCTCGTTGAGCGCAGCCGGTCGGATCATCACCGACTGCCAGCCAGCGCCCCTGCTGGCTCCGCCAGCCCCCCCGCTGGCTCCGCTGGACCTGCATCGAGGTCGCGCTCGAGGTCCTTGCCGCGTAGCTCGCAATAGAGCCAGGCCCGCGCTCGGCGCCACTCACGGCACACCCGCTTCGGGGCGATGCGCAGAGCCTCGGCGGTCTCCTCGATGGTCAGGCCGCCGAAGTAGCGCAGCTCGACGATAGCCGCCTTGAGACGGTCGACCGCAGCCAGATCCGTCAGCGCATCGTCCAGCGCCAGCAGATCGGCCTGGCGGAAGGCGCGCAGCTCGGCGGCTTCGCCCAGCGTCACACGCTGCAGATCACCACCACGCTTGGCGCGACCGCGCTTGCGACTGTAGTCGATCAAGACCTGGCGCATCACCCGGCCGGCGATGGCGAGGAAGTGGGCCCGGTCGGCGAAGCGCACCGCCGACCCTTCAGAGAGTCGCACATAGGCCTCGTGCAACACGGCGGTGGCCTGCAGCGTGTGCCCGGTCCGCTCACGGCGCGTGAAAGCTCCGGCGAGGCGATGCAACTCGCCGTAGAGGATCGGCGTCAGCTCGTGCAGGGCCTGCGGGTCGCCGCGGCTCCAGCGCTCGAGCAAGCGGGCGACCCCTTCATCCGGTGGTGGGCCTTCGTCCGACACCGGGCCCTCGTTTGGAGCCGGATTCGCTTCAAGACCCGAAACGCTGCTGGCAGTTTCTCTTCTCAAGTCCGGAGGCTCCGCTGTAAGAAGTCCTGTTGGTAAGCTCGTCACGCCTCATCTCACCACGCGGATTGGCGGGACGAAGAGTGCCGCGGGTAAGACAAATGGGCTGCTACCAACTCGCGCAAACGCGCAACGGCCCGACAGCACTTGCCCCCGGTCTTGCGCGATCGCGGAAGTCCTCGACAAGCGCCGTCAGAGAGTTGGAACAATACAGAGACTTCCGAACAGGCGATGCCGCGACCTCTGCGCAAAGTGCAGACGACCCGA
>JBCCGX010000539.1:0-6814 GCA_039029035.1 Acidobacteriota bacterium
CCCTTTGCGTGGCTACGGACCCCTCTTCCTGCGCGCAGGCAAGACGTCCGGCATGGTGCTGATCCTGATCGGCGCAGCTGCCGCCTTCGGCGAAGTCATGACCTATCTCCACGTCCCATCGCTGCTCACCGAATGGCTGCTCTCGGTCTCGGCCAGCCCGGTGCTGCTGATGCTGCTGATCAACTTGATGCTCCTTGGCTTGGGCACCTTCATGGACATGGCGCCCCTGATCGTCATCACCACACCGATCCTGCTGCCGATCATGGGCCAACTCGGGGTCGACCCGGTGCACTTCGGCATCATCCTCTTACTCAACCTGGCCATCGGCCTGTGCACTCCGCCGGTCGGCAGCACTCTCTTCGTCGGCTGCGCCATCGGCGAGATCACGATCGAAGAAGCCACCAAGGGCCTTTGGCCGTTCTACCTCGCGATGGTGGTAATTCTGCTACTGGTGACCTTCGTGCCGGAGCTGTCGCTGTGGCTGCCGGCGTGGGTGGCTGGCAGCTAAGCTGTAGCGGCTACGGAGGACTGTCATGCCCAGGAAATGCTCGAAGTGCTCTGCCCCAAACCTTGACCGAGCCAACTTCTGTGAAGCCTGCGGCAGCCCGCTGACGTCAGTCGACTCCAACAGTCGATACTGCCCCGCGGGTCGTCACCCGATGGATCCGGGCTGGCAAGACTGCCCCTACTGCGCCAATACCGACACGGCAGCACCCGATGGCGCATCACCCATACCCGAAACGTCGCCCACCCCTGAGTGGCCGTCGGTTGATCGAGCTGCCCAGCCAAAGACGGTTGTCTATCCTCTGGCCGAGAAGTGGAGCCAGCCACAGGGCTCTACCCGCATCTTGAGCCCTCGGGCTGCCCAGGCGCCCGCTACCACATTCGGCCGGAATAAGGAGCCGCGTCAGCCCATCACCGAGCCGAGGCGACGTATCGTCGGAGTTCTCGTCACCTATTCCTGGAAGCCGGAAGGACAGCTCTTTGCGGTGCGTGAGGGAAGGAACTACCTCGGCAGCGATCCTGCCTGCGAGATCAGCCTCGATCTCGACGGCAAGATCTCGTCTCGACACGCGTCGATCATCTACCGTACCAAGGACTTCTGGATCGACGACGAGAAAAGTATGAACGGCACCTACGTCAATAGCGTAAGTGTCGAAGAGAAACAGCGCCTACCCGATATCGCACGAGTTAAGACCGGCGCCACCGTGTGGCAGTTCGTCCGGGTCAATTGGCCGAAATGACATCAAGATAGATGACATCGCCACGGCGAAGCGGATGCCCTTCTAGCGGAAACTGACGGAGAACAGTGCCTGGTGGACGGCCAGGATAGGTGTCATATGAGATCCGACCGATCTCGAAACCCCGGTTTTCGAAGAAAGAGATGACTTCCTCAGACTGACGGAACACCAGATCTGGCATCACAGAGACCGACATCTGCCTCTCCTGGCACACGAACACATCCATTTGATCATCGGCCCGAATTGGTGTGCCGGGCGCCGGTGACTGGTAGGTGACAAGGCCGGGCTGTCCTTCCTGGCAAAAGACAGAAAGACCTCGCCCCATGCGGATCCGCTTCTTGGGCAGCTTCACCTTCTCAGCGACAAACCACTCCTCGCCCAAGAGGTTGGGAGCCCTCAGAATCGACTCCGGGACAGCACTTCGCTCGATCTGGCCGGTCAACATTCGGACACCTCGAGAGTCCGCGATATTCCGTGCCGAGGTCCCGGCGCGGTGCAGTAGCAAGCCATAGAAGCCAGCATAAAAAGCGATACAAGCCAACAAGCAGAGCACGGGAATATAGACGGCTGCCCGCAAGACAACTGACTCGAAGACCCACGGCGGAAGCTTCCTCCAACGCGGCATGGCCTTTCCGGCACCCGGCAGCGAGCCGTGGGCTGTAGCCACCTTAGGCTCTTCGATTTCTTCCAGATAACGCCGGATCACTCGAGCGAACTCACCACACCCTGGATGGCGATCACCGGGATCCTTGCGTAGGGCCTTCATCACGATCGCTTCGACAGCCGATGGGACGTCAGCACCCATCGAAGGCGGCGCCTCATGGACCTGTGCCGTCCATACCGCCAACTGCTTCTCCTGTCCGAAGGGCACCCGCCCAGTGAGAAGCTCGTAGAGCACGATGCCCATGGAGTAGACGTCGGTTCGGTGGTCCACGTCTTCTTCGTTGATCTGCTCCGGACTCATGTACTTCGGAGTGCCGAGAGCCTGGCCAGTGAACGTCAGCCGATCCTGGCTATGCAGCACACGAGCGATACCGAAATCGGTGACCTTGCAGCGGCCCTCGGCGGTGAGCAAAAGATTCGAAGGCTTGACGTCGCGGTGGATCACACCGCGCTGGTGCGAATAGTCGAGGCCTTCGAGGGCCTCGGCCACCCAGCGCAGGGCGCGTGCCTGCGGCAGCCGCGCTCCGTTCCGATCCAGCTCGTCCTGCAAGCTACCTCGCTCCAGGTACTCCGTGACGAGATAGAGCTTGCCGTCTTTCTCGAAATGATCGAGGACTTCGGCGACACCCTGGTGGGAGAGCTGCTGGTGTGTCTTGGCTTCCCGCAGAAAACGCCGACGGAAAGAGTCGTCCAGCTCAAGCGCAGGAACGAGTCGTTTCAGCGCACCCAGACTGCCTTCGTCGTCCCGCGCTAGGAAAACCTCTCCCATTCCCCCAACTCTCAGTTGGGAAAGCAGCTCCCATCTCCCAACTCTGGAACGCTCTACAGCCAATCTCGATCCCTAAAGCACCAAGCCCACTCGGCTTACAGCGGCTCGCAGTAGCCATAACAGTCAGGACGCAGTGCAAAGCCTATCAGCCCTATCTGGGTGCCGGTTCGTGGATCGTGCCGGCTTCGCAACGGTAGAGCTCTTCGCGCACCCAACCTCGGTTTGAGACTTTGGGCCGCTTGGTCAAACGTGCCTCTCGCTGCCGCTGACGCTCGGTAGCAGCGTCGAAGAGGCGAAGTCGCTCCTTCGCATCATGTAGGAACGAGGGTGAGGATTCTCTCTTGGAGCGATCTGATTTCTTTTTCATGCAACTATCCCATTCAAAGCTTGAATCTAGCACATATTCTTTCATTTCCCGCATCAATCTAATAGAGCGAATTCGAGTAGGAACCGATGGCATCGAGATGATAAAAAGAGCCGCCATGACCAGAAATCGCTCGATCCTCGTAGCTCTGTCGATGTTGGTCCTCGTCGCCTGCGGCGGCCAGCCACCAGACAAGGGCCCTGAGAAGCTCATCCTCTCCAACGTCCATGTCGCGGGTTACCCCACCGCTCGGGGTCTGGAAGACTTTGCCCGCCGGGTGGCGGAGCATCCGCTGCTCGCCTCGCGCCTCGCTGTGGATCTGCAGTTGGGGGGCGTGTTGGGCAACGAGAAGGAGGCGCTCGAAAAGCTCGGCTTCGGCGGCATCCAGATGGCCTGTACGTCAGTAGCGCCACTGGCCGAGTTCTCGCGCACGATCGGTGTTCTGACCCTGCCCTACCTGTTCCGCGATCCCCAGCACATGTGGCGCGTGCTCGACGGCGCGATCGGTAACGAGCTGCTGGGCACTCTGGAGGCGAACGGCATGGTGGGCCTGGCCTGGTACGACGCCGGCTCGCGGTCGTTCTACAACCGCGAGCGGCCGGTGCGCCGCCTCGAAGACCTGGCGGGGCTGAAGATCCGGGTACAGAAATCGGAGATCATGCGAGAGATGGTCGAGGCCCTGGGCGCGGCACCGGTCTCGCTCGGCTTCAAGGAGGTCTACACCAACCTCCACACCGGCTCGATCGACGGTGCCGAGAACAACGTACCGAGCTACCGCTCGGAGCGCCACTTCGAGGTCGCCAGCTATTACTCCTACGATCGCCACTCGACCATCCCGGACCTCCTCATGATCAACCTCGAGGCCTGGCAACGGTTGTCGGCCGAGGAGCAGGCCGCGCTGCAGCAGGTTGCGCGGGAATCGTCCGTGGCTCAGCGCGAGTACTGGCGTGAGTATGTCGACGAGGCCCTGGCTGCGGTTCGCGAAGCGGGCTCTGAGATCAACGAGATCGAAGACATCGAAGCCTTCCAACAGGCGGTCGAGCCCCTCTATGCGAAGCACGGTGCTTCCTACGGCGACCTGGTGCAACGCATCCGCGCGGTCGAATAGGACCAGCGGTCAACGACCGAAGAACGCCAACGCCTTCTCCATCATCGGCTCGAACTCCGGGTTGGCACGGGGCGGATCAGGCTCCTTGGGCGACGTCTTCTCGTAACGCATCGTTGCAGCCAGCACGAGCTCAGCATGGGCGACGTTACGGGCCGCCGGGATGATGTGATGCTGACCGGAATCGTCGCTCCGTATAAAGGGCTCGACGGCTGCCGCCTCGATCGTCTGATCAGCCATCGAATGGGCGACGAAGACACGCTGGCGGAGACGGCTGGAGGCTTGGGGGGCGTCTCCGAGGCGCTGCTGCATGGCAGAGATCAACCGGTGAACCTGCCGGCCGCCGGTCATGAAGGTCCGCATGTACTTGAGCGGATTGCCGGCGATGCCGTTGCCCGAGCGCCACGCCAGCCAGGCGTCGGCCGCGCGACAGAGCCAAGCGCTCGACAGGATCAGCCGCTGGAACGGCTTCAGACCCAAAGCGGCCGAGAACAGGAAGATCTTGCCGGTCACCGTCTCGGGATCCCGCAGTGCTTTGTCAAAGGCCAAGGCCCCCCCTGTGGACAAGCCGCCGATCGAAACCTCCCCACCGAGCCCAGCCGCGATCTCGACGGCTCGGTCGACCGCCGCTCGCCAATCGACGAAGTCCACCTGGCGCATCGCTGCCACCGGGTCCTCACGACCGTGCGCCGCCAGTAACGGCAGCACGACATTGGCACCCTGCTCGGCGAAGCAGTTTCCTATCGCCTCCATGAAACCCGGGCAGTCCTTGAGTCCATGGATCAGAACCACGACCTTCGAGGTCGGTCGACGATGATGGATGAGCTTGGGCCAGTTGCCGCGATCCGGGCGGAAATCGGCATGCCGAATGGCAACGACCTGGAGATCCTCCCGCCCTGCATGCAGGGGCCAATCTGCGACCTCACCGCCGTACAACTCCCGCCAGGCTTCGATCGCAGATCGGACCGAGCCGTCGGCCGAATCGGCTCCGGCACTCTTCGACCCTGCGATTTCGTCCTCTAATGTGGACATAGTCATACCTACACAATACAACGAAGGTCCCCTGAAGACCTGTTAGACTGGTATTCGCCTGGTTTGATCTTTGCAGAAAGGCGATCTACGCGCCTCGCTGGGCGACCGCCTGTTGACTTTGCGTAGAAAGGTCGATCATGAGCACCTCCGGCACTTCCTCCAATGGCTCCTACTTCGATCTGCTGAAGGCAAAACACCCCGATTTGGCCCCAGAGTCGGGTCACAAACTGCCTCAGAGACAGCCTCCCCTGCGCCGTCGAAGTCGACGGTCGATGGCGCCGCTTGCCTTTTTCTTCCTTCTTTCCGTTGGCGTCACCTGGTCGATCGTGGCCCTGCGATCAGACTCGGGCAGCGGGCCACTCGAGGAAGTCTCGTCGGCAAGCACGGTCTCGGCGAACACGGTCCCGGCGAGCACAGTCCCAGCGAGCAATCCGGCGAATCGCCAGGTTGCGGCGTCTGGCCAGATAGACGCTGCCGCAGCGGCCTTGCCGGCCAACAAAGCCTCGGTCAAAGCTCCAAGTCGTGAGGCCAGAGGCGCGGAAGCGGTAGCCCCGGAATCGTTGGCCTCGGTCGAGACGGCTCCGGCTCTCCCAGCAGCGGTCGAGCCGGCGATGGCCGGCCAGCAGGTCGCCGGCGTGGACACGTCGACCCGTTCGCAAGCTGTCGAGCCTGCCACGGAGCCTCGAACCTCTGACGAGCCGGCTGCCTTGCCGCCGACCGACCGGCCGCCGGTACCCCCGCGACCCGACACAAGACCCGTGCGGACCGAGGCGGCGGCCGCCGCGCCACCGGTTACCAGCACTACCCAAGCTCGGTCACCCGAGGCGGCCACAGCGAGATCCGTCCTCGGCGAGAGCCGGCCGGCACGCAAGCTGTACAGCCCGAGCCCGGACTATCCGGCGACGGCCCAACGCGACGGTCTGATCGGGATGGTCGTTGTCGAGGCCGATATCGACGATACAGGCACCGTAACGGATACCCGCGTCGTTCGTGGCAACGCTGCGGCCCTCGACTTGGCAGCCATCGAGGCCCTTCAAAGCTGGCGCTTCGAGCCGGCATTGCAAGATGGTACGCCGGTCGCCTCCTCGTATCGGGTCGGTTTCGAGTTCGCTCTGCCAAAGGACAATGATGGCCTCGCACCGGTGGAAGTCAGTGGCGATATCGAGCCGCCGCGCCGCCTCGAAACGCCGTTGCCGGTCTACCCCAACACGGCGTGGGCCCAAGGCATTACGGGTGACGTCCTGGTCCAGGCAGTCATCGACGAAACCGGAGCGGTGGCAGACGTGAAGGTGCTCAAAGGCCTACCCCACGGCCTGACCGAAGCAGCGGTCGAGGCGATTCGGCGCTGGCGCTTCGAGCCCGCGACGCGCCACGGTCAGCCCGTGGCGGTGTACCACAACCTCAGCGTGCGGTTCGAGACCTAGCAGGCTAGCTCGATCCCTTCCTGAGCCGAAACCGAAAGGCCTGCGAGGACGCTGTCTCCTGCTGCATGCGCTGCTGCAGGGCCTCGCTCACCGGTAGAACCATGGGCTCCGGCTGCCACTTGAAGACCTCGCCGGTCTCCTCGTCGATGACGCCGCCCTCGGCCACTCGCCGCGTCGCCTCCGCCAGAGGCGTATCTGCGAACAGCTTCCGCAAGG
>JBCCGX010000540.1:0-6791 GCA_039029035.1 Acidobacteriota bacterium
GAACGTCATCCCGGTGCGCTCGCCGCCACTGCGGGAGCGTATGGAGGACGTGCCGTTGTTGGTCGATTACTTCGTGCGGCGCTACGCCGAAGCCAACAACTACCGGTCGAAGGAATTCTCCGCCGACGCCCTCGAATACCTTAAGACGCTGCCTTGGAAGGGCAACGTCCGCGAGCTCAAGAACCTGGTCGAGCGCTTGCTGATCCTCTCGCCCGATGCGGTCATCGGTAAGCAGGACGTGATCAGCTCGGCCGGTGGTGCGCAACCGGAGATCTCTGAGTCGCTGCTGGCGGTCAAGACCCTGCGCGAGTTCCGCGACCTCTCCGAGCGCCTCTTCTTGCTCCACAAGCTCGAAGACAACGGTTGGAACGTGACCCAGACCGCCCAGAGCGTCGAGACACCGCGTTCCAACCTGTACAAGAAGATGGAGCAGTACGACATCCGCCGCGGCGAGTCCTAGTCCACCAAGTTCTACGCCGCAAGGCCCGTTGTGCCGCAGGGGAAGACGGCTACGATGGACGGTCAGCATCAGCCCGAGAACACGGTCGCCTCCAGGGAGGTTGGCCGCTCAGCCTCAGACGTCGCCGACGGTGGCGGCGACCAGCGGCATCTGCTGACCGTGGTCCTCGAAGATTACTTCCAGGTCGCGCCCCTGCGCGGTGTGGTCAAGACCGAGCAGTGGCATCTGTTCGAGAACCGGGTCGAGGTCAACACCCGCAACGCCCTTGATCTGCTCGACGAGTTCGGTATCAAGGCGACGTTCTTCGTCCTTGGATGGATCGCCGACGAGATGCCCGAGGTGGTGCGTGAGGTGGCTGATCGCGGGCACGAGATCGCCAGCAAGGGTTATTACCACCACAGCCTGCGCCAGCTCACGGCGGAGGAGTTCCGCCACGATGTGCGGCGTTCGCGCGCCGCTCTGGAGCGGGCCACCGGCACTCGGGTCGCCGGCTACCGGATCGGCCACGGCTGGTTCGGCCCGGAGGACCTGTGGGCTCTCGATGTGCTGGCGGACGAGGGCTTCGCCTACGACTCGAGCCTACGGCCAATCTTTCGTGAGTTCGCCCACGACCGCGCCCGGCGCTTCGCCTTCGAGCACCGGCACGGCGACCGCACGCTGTGGGAGTTTCCGCTCTCCACCTGGAGCCTCGGTGGCTGGTCGTTCCCGATCGCCGGCGGCAACTACCTACGCCAGTTTCCCCATGCTCTGATGCAGCGCGCCGTGGCGCGCTGGCACCGCACTTACGACTCGCCCTTTGTGATGTACTTCCACGTCTGGGAGCTCGATCCCGGCCAGCCGAGGATCCGTGCGGCACCGCTGTTGGAGCGCATTCGCCAATATCGCAATCTCGACAAGATGCCGGCGATCATCCGCTACTACCTGGAGCGCTACCGCTTCGTCGGCATCGGCGACTACCTCGAATTGCCGCGGACGCCGGTGGATGCCGAGGCGTTGGCGGAGGCGGCCTCCGAGCTTGCACTGCCCGCGCCACGCCCGCGGGCCACCTCGCAGTCCGCGACGGAGGGGGCAGGGCGAGCGAGCTCCGAGACGCCGACGACGAGTGAGCGTCAGCCGGTGACCATCGTCGTGCCGTGCTACAACGAGAGCGAGAGCCTGCACTTCCTGGCCAACACCCTGCGCGGTGTCGAGGCGTCCCTCGAGCAGCGCTACGACCTGCGCTTCGTCTTCGTCGACGACGGCTCCGCCGATGGCACTCCCGGCTTGCTGGAGAAGATCTTCGGGCCGCTTCCGAATTGCTCGGTCGTCACCCACGAGACCAATAGGGGCGTGGCCGCCGCGATCCTGACGGGCATCCGTAGCGCCGAGACCGAGATCGTCTGCTCAATGGACTGCGACTGCACCTACGATCCGCATCAGCTGCAAACCTTCATCCCGATGCTCAAGGACGGGGTCGACATGGTGACCGCCTCGCCTTACCACCCGGAAGGGCAGGTACGCAACGTACCGTCCTGGCGCCTGGTGCTGTCCCGCGGCCTGTCGTTGCTCTACCGAGGGGTCCTGCACCATCGTTTCTACACCTACACCAGTTGTTTCCGGGTCTATCGCCGCAGCGCTGTCGTCGACTTGCCAGTGCGGGAAGGCGGGTTTCTCGGCGTGGTCGAGATGTTGGCCCTGCTCGACCTGGCCGGGGGCCGCATGGCGGAATGCCCGGCGGTGCTCGAGGTGCGGCTCCTCGGGCGAGCCCACATGAAGGTCGTCCGCACCATCCTCGGCCATCTGCGCTTGCTCGGCCGCATCAGCTGGATGCGTTGGCGTGGTGGCGATGCGAAACCTTCATATTCATCGTAATCTCTGTATAGGACCATTCGTCCCGAACAAGAGTTCGTCTTAGGGACATCACCGACCTGGGAGAGAGGGAAGATGACCACAGCAACGATGACCCGGCTCGAACTGCCGTCGGATCAGGACGCCAGCGGCCGGACGTTGGGGGCGGAGGAGTTGCAGGAGCTGGCGGCGGTCGTCGGCAGCGGGGTGCTGACCAGCACCAAAGGGTCGAAAGTCAAAGCTCTGGAGCAGCGTTTCGCCGAGCGGCTCGGGGTGCGTTTCGCTTATGCCTGCTCGTCCGGCACCTCGGCCATCCACGCCGCCATCGCCGCTATCGACCCCGAGCCGGGGGAGGAGATCGTCACCACGCCGATCACCGACATGGGGGCCTTGGCGCCGATCCTCTACCAGAGCGCCATTCCGGTGTTCGCCGACGTCGATCCGCAGACCCTGAACGTGACCGCTGACACGATCGAGCCTTGCCTGAGCGAGCGCACGCGGGCAATCTGTGTCACCCATCTCTTCGGCAACCCCTGCGAGATGGCCACTATCCGCGCCCTGGCCGAGTCGCGAGGTATTCCGATCATCGAAGATTGTGCCCAGGCTTTCCTCGCCACGGCGGGCGGAGAGCCGGTGGGCACCTTGGGCAAGATCGGCTGTTTCAGCCTGCAGCAGGGCAAGCACATCACCACCGGTGAAGGCGGCCTGGTGGTGACCGACGACGAGGCCCTGGCGCGACGCATGTTTCTGTTCATCAACAAAGCTTGGGGCTATGGCGATGCCTCACCGGATCACTACTTCTTGGCCCTCAACTCGCGCATGTGCGAGCTCCAGGGGGCGGTTGCTCTGGCCCAGCTCGACAAACTGCAGGGCAGTGTCGACCAGCGCCGGGCGATGGCTGCGCGGCTGACCGAGCGTCTCGCTGGTGTGGACGGGATCGCGACTCCGATGGTCCACCCGGACAACACTCACACCTACTGGAAGTATTGCCTGCGGGTCGATGGCGATGTCGTCCCGGGCGGCGCGGACGACCTGGCGGCGGCGCTGCGCGAGCGCGGCATCTTCTCCTCGCCGCGCTACATCCGCAAGCCGGCCTTCCGCTGCCAGGTCTTTGCCGAGCAGCGCACCTTCGGGGCGAGCCGCTTCCCCTTCGACCGCGCCCGACCGGAAGCGGTCGACTATGCGAGCGAGCGTTTCCCCGGTGCCTTCGACGGCCTCGAGCAAGTGTTGGTGCTGCCCTGGAACGAGCGCTACACAGCCGAGCACGTCGACGGGATCGCCGCGGCACTGACTGAGTCGCTGGCCGATCTCGGATCGAGTCGATGAGCGAGCGCCTCAAGTTCGGCCTGGTGGGTGCCGGGGCGATCGCCCAGACCTATGCCCAGGCCTTCGCCCAGGCCGAGCAGGCGCAGGCGGTTGCAGTGGCGGATGTCCGTCAGGACGCGGCCGGTGCCCTGGCCGAGCGCCTGGGGTGCAAGGCCTTCGATTCGCACCGAAAGATGCTCGACAGTGTCGAGCTCGATGCTGTCGTCGTCGCTACGCCGCCGGTCAGCCATCCCGAGATCTGTTGCGAGGTGCTGGAGCGCAAGATTCCCGTCCTATGCGAGAAGCCCCTGTCCCTCGACGTCGCCAGTGCGCGGCGGATGGTGGCGGCGGCGGAGAACGCCGGCGTGGTGCTGACCATGGCGTCGAAGTTCCGCTATGTCGACGACGTCATCCGCGCCAAGTCGATCGTCGCCTCCGGCATTCTCGGCGAGATCATTCTGTTCGAGAACACCTTCACCTCGCGGGTCGATATGGGCTCGCGCTGGAACGCCGACCCGCAGCGCAGCGGCGGCGGCGTGCTGATCGACAACGGCACCCACTCGGTCGACTTGATGCGCTACTTCCTCGGCCCGATCGCCGAGGTGCAGGCGCTCGAGGGCAAGAACGTCCAGGACCTGGAGGTGGAGGACACGGTGCGCCTCTTCGTGCGCAGCGCCGGCGGCGTTATGGGCTCGGTAGACCTGTCGTGGAGCCTCAACAAGGAGCTCGATGGCTATGTCGACATCTACGGCTCCCACGGCACCGTGCGGGTCGGCTGGAAGGAGTCCAAGTACCGCCAGACCGGCAGCTCAGATTGGGTCGTCTTCGGCCAGGGTTATGACAAGCTACAGGCCTTCGGCAACAAGCTGGACAACTTTTGCGGCGCGATTCGCGGGCAGCAGCCGCTGCGCATCACCGCCGAGGACGCGATTGCCTCGGTGGAGGTGATCGAGAAAGCCTACGAGTCGCTGCGCGACAACCGTTGGATTTCGACCTGAAGCCGGCATCGGCCGTAGCGCGCTAGCGAAGACTGGGCTCCACCGATGAGCGTGCGTATCCATCCCACCGCCCTGATCGAAGACGGCGTAGCAATCGGCGACGGGACCAGCGTCTGGGACAGCGTGCACATCCGTGGACCGGCGACGCGCATCGGGGGCGACGCCATCATCGGCGAAAAGACCTACATCGCTTATGGGGTCGAGATCGGCGATCGGGTGAAGATCAACGCTTTCGTCTATGTGTGCACCGGGGTGACGATCGAAGACGGGGTGATGATCGCCGCCGGTACGATTTTCACCAACGATCGCTTCCCGCGCGCCGCGACGCCGGATCTGGCCGCCTTACGTCCCTCCGAGCCGGACGAGGCCACCCTTACCACGCGGGTGCGCCATGGAGCGACGATCGGCGCCCGCTCGGTGATCGGCGCAGATCTCGAGATCGGACGTTTCGCCATGGTCGGCATGGGCTCGGTGGTGACCCGGTCGGTGTCGGACTTCCACCTCGTCGTTGGCAACCCTGCCCGTTCGGTTGGCGCCGTCTGTCGCTGCGGCGAGCCGGTCGCCCGCTGGTCGGCGGGGGAGCCTCCCGTGCGCCAGGACGCTGCTTGCGCGGGCTGCAAGCGTCCCTACGAGGTACGAAATGGGGCCGTGCTCGAGCTCGATCCGTCATAGAATCCCGGCTCCATGAGCAATGACCCGAACTTACCTGAATCTGGCGACGAATATGTCCCCGAAGACGACGCCGTCATCGGCGTGGCCCTCCGTCGCTCGTTGACCCTCATCACCCGCCTGCTGCTCGTCGGCGTCTTGATCTACTGGTTCGTCCAGCGGCCAGAGAAGGAAGAGGAAGAGCAGACGATCGAGACCGACGCTCCCGAGCAGGTGGTCGAGACGGCGACGCCTGCAGTGCCCTTTACCGACATCACCGCCGAGGCGGGCATCGACTTCGTCCATTTCAACGGCGCCACCGGCGACAAGCTGCTGCCCGAATCGATGGGCGGTGGTGTCGCCTTCCTCGACGTCGACACGGACGGTGACCCGGACCTGCTGTTCGTCAACTCGGCCAGCTGGCCGCACGACCCGCCGGCCAACCCGCGGCCGACCATGGCCCTCTATTTGAACGACGGCACCGGCCGCTTCACCGACGCCACGGCGGCTTGGGGGCTCGACGTCAGCTTCTACGGCATGGGCGTTGCTGCGGCCGACTACGACGTCGACGGCGATGTTGATCTCTTCCTCACCGCGGTGGGCGAGAATCACCTCTACCGTAACGATGGCGGCCGCTTCACCGACGTCACCGATCGTGCCGGCGTCGCAGGCGGAGTCGCGGAATGGTCGACCAGCGCCGGCTTTTTCGACTATGACAACGACGGCGACCTCGACCTCTTCGTCGGCAACTACGTACGCTGGTCGAAGGAGATCGACTTCGAACAGGATTTTCGCCTGGTCGGTGTCGGTCGTGCCTACGGTCCGCCACAGAACTACGAAGGCACCTTCCCTTACCTCTACCGCAACGAAGGGGATGGCACCTTCACCGACGTGTCGGAGTCGGCGGGGATCGAGATCGCCAACCCGGCCACCGAGCTGCCGATGGCCAAGTCCCTTGGCATCGCCCCGGTCGATGTCGATCGCGATGGCTGGATCGATCTCCTGGTGGCCAACGACACGGTGCGCAATTGCTTCTTTCGCAACCTGGGCGACGGCACTTTCGAGGAGACTGCCGAGCTGGTCGGCGTGGCCTATGATCGCAACGGCGGCGCCACCGGCGCCATGGGCATCGATGCCGGGCACTATCGCAACGACAGTGATCTCGGCTTCCTGATCGGCAATTTCGCCAACGAGATGACATCGGTCTACGTCAGCCAAGGTGACCCCAACATCTTTGCCGATGAGGCGATCGTCGAGGGGATCGGCGCGCCGAGCCGACGGATGCTCTCCTTCGGCGTCTTTCTCTTCGACTACGATCTCGATGGCCGCCTCGACGTGCTGCAGGCCAACGGTCACCTGGAAGGTGAGATCGCCAAGGTCGACCCGAGCCAGAGCTACCGCCAGCCGGCACAGCTGTTCTGGAACGCCGGTCCTGACGACGGGTTCGTGACGGTCGACGCCGCCACCACCGGGGGGCTCGCCGAGCCCATCGTCGGTCGCGGCTCGGCCTACGCCGACGTCGATGCCGACGGCGATCTCGACGTCGTCCTCAC
>JBCCGX010000541.1:0-6781 GCA_039029035.1 Acidobacteriota bacterium
AACTGGCGTGGCACGATCGGCTACTTCGAGAACGACATCGAAAACTTCATTGCCACCACCCTTTCGGACACCGTCTTCAGCTTCGGCTTCATCCGCCCCGACCTGGCGCTGCTCAGTCCAGTGGGCATCTTCTTCCAGCGCATCAACTTCGGCGAAGTCTCCTACCAAGGCTGGGAGGCGACGTTCGAGGGCTCTTTCGCCCTCAGCGGGGACCGCGGCACGATCAGTCCTTACTTCCAGCTCAGCCACTTGATCAGCGAGAACAAGACGCCGACGGCCGACGAGCTGACGACGGTGAACCTCTTTTACAACCGCAGCGACACACCACGGCGTTTCGAGGGCTCGGCCGATGACGTCCCCTTCGGCAATGTGGTCGAAGACCAGGGTCTACTCGGCGTGCGCTACACGCCGAGTAGTGGCAAATGGTTCGTCGAGTACGAGCTCAAGTGGGTGGATGACATCACGCGCGTGGATCCCGACGATCTGGCCACCCCGAACACGACCCAATTCGGTTCCTTCTCTTCCCTCGCAGGGTACGAGAAGCACACCCTGCGCGGCGGCTACGAGTTCACTGACGCGGCGCTGCCGGTGCGCATCAATCTAGCGATCGACAACCTCACCGATGACTTCTACTTCGATCCCTTCCAGCTGGCGCCGGCACCGGGGCGTTCGTTCATCGCCAGCTTGCGGATCCCGTGGAAGAACGTGCTCGGTAACTGAGAAGGAAGCGAGTTCCTGCAGGGACGCACGCCGTGCGCCCCTGCATCATGCTCTGTCGATCGACGACGTTCGCTGACTTCCTACCGACCTACGATTAGACTCGAAGGCATGTCCGAGCCGGACTCCTCTACCGAGAGCTTCTACGCTCTCGCGCTCCAAACCACCTGCCAGGCGGTCAACTCGCTGCCGGACGAGGCGGCGGTGCGGTCCCGGATGCTGGAGGCCTTGGATCGCATCGAAGGTCAGATTGCCGGTTCGCGGGCATTCCACGGCGCCGACCTGCGACTGGTGGTTCTACCGGAGTACTTCCTCACCGGCTACCCCATGGGTGAGCCGATCCCGGCCTGGGCCAAGAAGGCGGCCCTCGACCTGGACGGGCCCGAGATCGAGCGCATGGGCGAGACCTGTCGCCGCTTCGGCCTCTATCTTTCGGGCAACGCCTACGAGCGCGACGCGCACTTCCCCGGCCTCTACTTCCAGACCAGCTTCCTGCTCGATGATGCCGGCGAGGTTGCCCTGCGCTACCGGCGCCTCAACTCGATGTACGCCCCGACGCCGCACGATGTCTGGGAGCGCTACCTCGAGATCTACGGCGCCGAGGCGGTCTTCCCCGTCGCCCGCACACCCCTCGGCACCTTTGGTGCGATTGCGTCGGAGGAGATCCTCTTCCCCGAGGTCGCTCGCTGCCTGGCGATGCGCGGCGCCGAGATCTTCCTGCACTCGACCTCCGAGGCCCACGGCGACGGCCAGACGCCCAAAGACATCGCCAAGCGGGCGCGGGCGATCGAGAACCTGGCCTACGTAGTGTCGGCCAACAGCGCCGGTATCGTCGGTACAGAGGTCCCGGCCGACTCGGCCGACGGCGGCTCCAAGATCGTCGACTACCGCGGGCACATCCTGGCCAAAGCCGCCGGTGGCGAGAGCATGACAGCCCATGCCGAAATCGATCTCGCCGCCCTGCGCCGCTACCGCAGGCGCCCCGGCATGATGAACCTCCTCAGCCGCCAGCGTTGTGAGCTCTACGCCGAGAGCTACGCCAAGACCTCGTTCCATCCGCCCAACACCATGGCGAGCGGCGAGGCCGAACGCAGCCTCTTCCGCCGCACCCAAGAAGAAACCATCCACCGCTTGCAGGCCGCGGGGATTATCTGAAAATGAGTCAACGCAAGACCTTCGACAAGCTGATCAAGAACGTCCGCCTGGTGCGGCCGAAGGAGACCGCGGTCCCGGCTGTCGACGTCGCCGTCCGCAGCGGCAAGGTCGCCGCGGTCGGCTTCGATCTGCCGGCCGACGACGCCACCGAAGTACTCGACGCCGGTGGCCTGCTCGGCTTCCCCGGCCTCGTCGATGCCCACATGCACGTCGGCATCTACCAGCCGCTGAACCAGGACGCGCCGGTCGAGAGCCGTGCCGCGGCGATGGGTGGCGTGACCTCGAGTCTGAACTACATGCGCACCGGGCAGTACTACCTGAACCGCGGTGGCCCCTACAGCGAGTTTTTCCCCGAAGTGCTGAAGATCTCCGACAACCGCTTCCACGTCGATTACGCCTACCACCTGGCGCCGATCAGCCGCGGTCATATCGACGAGATGGAGATGCTGCTCGACGAGCACGGCGTGGCGTCGTTCAAGATCTTCATGTTCTATGGCGGCTACGGCCTGCACGGTAAGTCGTCGAGCCAGAGCGACTTCCTGATGATTGGCGAGGACGAGAGCTACGACTTCGCCCACTTCGAGTTCATCATGCGCGGCGTCCGCCGTTTGATGGACTCCCATCCCGAGATCAGCCGCCACATCAGCCTTTCGCTGCACTGCGAGCTGGCGGAAATCATGAACGCCTACACCAGCATGGTGGAGAAAGAGGGCAAGCTCAAAGGGCTGCGCGCCTACTCGGCCGCGCGCCCGCCGCACTCCGAGGGCCTGGCCATCTGGATCGCCTCCTACCTGGCCTACGAAACCGACTGCCTGAACATCAACCTCCTCCACTTGAGCTCGCGCAAGGCGGTGGAAGCGGCGCTGATGATGCGCGACGTCTTCCCCCACATCGACTTCCGCCGCGAGGTCACCATCGGCCACCTACTGCTCGATGTCGACGCCCCGACCGGCCCCTTCGCCAAAGTCAACCCGCCGATCCGCCCACGCGAAGACGTCGAGTTCCTTTGGCGTACCCTGCTCGCCGGCGACATCGATTGGGTGGTCTCCGACCACGCCTGCTGTCAGCACGAGGTGAAGGTCTCGGGCGACGAGCCAGGCAACATCTGGCTCGCTAAATCCGGCTTCGGCGGCACCGAGTATTTGCTCTCCGGCCTGCACTCCGAAGGCCGCTCCCGTGGCCTATCCCTCAACCGCATGGCCGAGCTCACCGCCTGGAACCCGGCCCAGCGCTACGGCCTCCTGGCCAAAGGGGACATCGCCACCGGTTACGACGCCGATCTGGTGCTCTTCGATCCCGACGAGAGCTTCACCGTCCGCGCCGAAGAGTCCGAGTCGTCCCAGGGCTACACCCCTTTCGAGGGTATGGAGCTCACCGGCCGGGTGAAGACCACCCTGCTGCGCGGCGAAGTGATCTACGACAACGGTGCCGTGGTCGGCGAGCCGCGGGGTCAGTACTTGAAGCGGCCGTACACGGGATGAGCTGATCCGGTTCGCGCCGGCAGGCCAGCTCACCTCTTCGTGTGGGCAGATGAGGGGCTGGATGACCCTCATCCACCCTTCGTGATACCTCGCTAAGGCCTGGATGACCCTCATCCACCCTTCACGACAGGTCGATTCGGACGATCTGAGCAGCGGATTCGCTACAATTCAGGTCTTGGGTGATGATCAACCCCTCGGGCATGGAGAAGACAATGCAAAGAAACTGGAAAACAATCGACGCACGGAAATGGGTCCTCGCACTGGCGGTCCTGCTCCTCGCAGGTCTCTTTGCCGGCATCACCGCCGCAGATTCTGACGGCCTGCTCTTCGTGCAGCAGGATGCTGTGACCAGCTTCCCCAACCTGCCGGCCGGCGAGAGCGATGGCGTGCGAGTCGGCACCGTCAAGGGCGAAATCTCAGGCACCGTGACGGTCAACTTCCGCTTCGATCTGTCCGTCCCGCCGCCGGACTTCGCTGCCGACGACCGGGCGTTGGTGGTCGATCCCGACGGCGACCAGATCCTCTTCCGGGTTCAGGTCACGGGTCAGTTCATCCCCTTCCTCACCGATCCTGATCCCACCCGTCCGGCCGACTTCAACCAGCTCTCCGGGCCCTTCATCGGCACCTACGAGGTGATCCAGGCGACCGGCAAATACAGTGACCTGGTCGGCGAGCAATACCTCGCCCGCGGCCTCGGCGTAACCCCGGCCCAGAACCCGGACATCGGCGCGGTCTACACGGAAGTCTTCTTCGACGAAGACGACGATAGTGACAGCGACAGCGATAGTGAGGACAGTGACAGCGACAGCGATAGTGAGGACAGTCACAGCGACAGCGATAGTGAGGACAGTGACAGCGACAGCGATAGCGACTAAGCCGTCCCCACCTCGTTTCTGACCTGCGTCGCCGCCAGGAGGGCCAGGAAGATCAACACCGCCACCAGAGTGAAGGCGGCCTGGTAGCTGCCGGTCCAATCATGGATGGCACCGGTGAGCCAGATGCCGAGGCCGCCGCCGATGGCGTCGAAGGTGGTGATGGTGCCGAGGATCTTGCCCGCCGCCTTGAGCCCCAGGTTGTCGACGGTCAGCAGCTGGATCAGAGTGTAGAGGCCGCCCCAGCCGAGGCCAAAGAGGACGATGGCGACCCACAGCAGTTGGCTGCTCATGGTGGCGAGGAGGATGGCGCCGGCGAGCATCACCGCGATGTTGGCCAGGAAGACGCGCTTCTTGTGCACGTGGTCGGCGAGGAAGCCGAAGAGAAACTTGCCCACCAGGGCGAGACCGAAGAGCAGGGTGAGGCCGAAGGCAGCGCGTTCCGGCGGTAGCTCCATGTCCACCGAGAGGTGCAGAAAGAGGTTGGCCTGGAAGCCCAAGATGGAGAAGAACGTCGTCATGGCAGCGAAGGCGAGGGCCCAGAAAGTCGTCGTCTTGAGCGCCGCGCCGTACTCGAGGCCAGGAAGCTCCCCTCCGGCAGCGGCGTGATCCGTCGCCTTTTGCCCGAGGGGCTGCAGCCCCATGTCCGCCGGCCGGTTGCGCACCAGGAGCACCAGAACGAGGAGCAGGCCGAGGGGAAAGACCGCTTCCCAGGCAATCGCCTGACGCCAGCCGTGGGCATCGATCAGCCCGGTCGCGAAGCGCGGGAAGAACATGCCGCCGAGGCTGGTCCCCACCAGAGCGATACCGATGGCCGTACCGCGCTTCTCGACAAACCAATTCGACACCAACATGATGGCCACGATCAGGCCACAGCTCGCCAATACCAGGGCGAAAAGACCATGGATGACATACATGTGCATCGCCGATTGGATGCGCCCGTAGAGCCCCAGGCAGACGGCTAGCAGAACGGCGCCGAAGAGCATCAAGCGCCGGACGCCGAGGCGATCGGCCAGGGCGCCGGCGAAGGGGCCGAGAAGGCCGGCGAGCGCGAAGGTGATGAGGTCCCGAAACTTGAGCGTGCCACGGCTCCAGCCAAACTCTTCCAGCAGCGACGGGTCGAAGGCGGTAATGCCCGGAATGATGATGCCGTTGGTGACCCAGAGGACAACCAGAGCGCAGCCCGCGATGATCCAACCGTAGAAGAGCTTCATCTTGTTCTCCTTCGGCAGATCCTGCCGATCCGCCACTGACTCACTCGTGATCCCGCGTCAAGTGCACGTTCAAGGCATAGATATCGCTGCGGTAGTAAGTGTGGACCCGGGCGACCGCGCGGCCGTCGTCAGTGCGTACCACTCGGTCGACCGACAGCAGCGGCGCGCCGATCCGGGTTTCCAGCAGCTTGGCCAGGGGCGCGTCGGCGAGGGTGGCGCGGATCGACTGATCGGCGACTCGAAGGCGCAGATCGAGGCGCTTCTCCACCGCCCGCATGATCGACCCCTGGCGCCAGTCTTTGTCTTCGAAGCCTTCCGCAATCGTCGTCGGCAAGCGGTTGACGATGTAGCTGTAGGGGATCTCATGGTGACGCCGCAGGCGCACGCATTGGGTCACCTGATCCTGGTCGCCGATCTCGAAAGTGTCGACGTCCTGCCGGGTGCTAGCCACGCGCCGCAGGTCGAGCAGCTGCACCGAGGTGGCGCGGCCCATCGACATCAGGTCGTCCAGTGTGTCTTCCATCTGGATGGGATCGGGCACCCCCGGTACGCCGGTGACGAAGGTCCCACGCCCGGCCTCGCGGCGGATCAACTTCTCTTCTTCCAGGGTCTTGAGTGCCTGGCGCACCGTGATCCGGCTCACCCCATAGTCGGCGACGAGCTCGGCCTCGGTCGGCAGCTGATCCCCCACGGTATAGGCGCCCGAGAGGATCTGTTCGCGCAAGATCGTCCCGAGCTGGTAATAGAGAGGCACCTCGCCGCTGACGAACGGCGAGGCCTCCGATTTCTGTGGACTCATCTAGATCCAATCCTCCAAGCCATAAACCCGCACCGCATTCTCCCACATGAGTTTGCGCTTCACTTCGGCACTGAAGCCGAACTCGTCGATCTCGCGCACCGCGCGCTCGAAACCGATCACCGGCCAGTCGGTGCCAAAGAGTACCTTGTCGCGGCCCCGCCGCGAGCCGATGAAGCGCACAAAAGACGGATCCCAATACTTCGGTGCGTGCGCATCGCAGCCGATGTAGACGTTGGAATGCTTCCAGGCGACCGAGATCATCTCTTCGGTCCAGGGGTAGCCGATGTGGATGCCGATGAGGGTGAGCTCGGGAAAATCGAGCGCCACGCGATCGAGTAGCATCGGCTGCGCGACGGTCGGCAGGAAGCCCTGGGCCGAGTGGCCGACTTGGATCTGGATCGGCACGCCGAGCTCGGCACACTTGGCATAGAAGGGATAGTAGATCCGGTGGTCCGGCGGCTCGCCGAACCAATGAGGATAGAGGTGGGCGCCGACGAAGCCGAGCTCCTTGACAGCTCGCTCGACATGGCGCATCCAGGGGAC
>JBCCGX010000542.1:0-6779 GCA_039029035.1 Acidobacteriota bacterium
GCGGACAAGACTTTCGCCGCTGCGGCCGCGGCGGATGGGCCTGGGTCTCGACTTCGATCCTGATTTTCTGGGCGACTCAGGCCCTGGCGACGCCGGTCAGTGAGATCGGCACGCTGGAGCGACCCATCAACCTCGCTGGGGTGTGGACGATGAGCCCTGGTGACGATCTCGCCTGGGCGGACCCGGACTACGACGACTCGGCCTGGCGGCAAGTCACCGTGCCCAAGGGAATCCATCAGCGCGATCGGGCTGAATGGGCGTGGTATCGCAAGACGCTGCGTGTCGCTGCGGCCGCAGAGCCTCTCGCCCTCGAGGAGCGCGCGGCCCTGCGGCTCGGGGTGACGATCGGCAAGGTCGACAGCGCCTACGAGATCTATGTCGGCGGCCGGCGGCTGGGGGGAATCGGCGGCCTGCCGCCGACACCGCGCATGGAGTACGACCGCCACGCCATCTACGAGATTCCGGCATCGGCGGTGACCCCCGACGGGCGTCTGGTCGTTGCGCTGCGAGTGTGGAAGTCGTCCGAGACGGCAGGGGATATCGATGGCCCTTACGGCGGCCCCTTCCTGCTCGGACGAATGCAGGATCTGGTTCGGCGCGAGCTGCGAGCCGAGCATCCGCAGCTCTTCCTCGCCGGCCTCTTTCTGATCACAGCCCTCTTCCACCTGGAGCTCTTCCGCCGCCGTCCTCAGTTGCAGGGCTATCTTTGGTTTTCGATCTGTGCCGCCGCCTTCGCGGCCTATTCGGTGCTGGGCACCCAATGGAAGTACAACCTGAGCGAGAACTTCCTGCTGCTCAAGGAGATCGAGTACCTGCTCCTCTTCGTCCTGGTGGCGGTGTTCATCCAGCTCGTTTGGCCGCTGCTCGGCTTGCGCATCGGACCGGCTTTGCGCGCCTATCAGATGGGTAACTTGGCAGCTGGATTGGGCGTCGCGCTGACGCCGGGACTCGCTCTGAACATTCGGTTGTTGCCGTTTTGGGAGCTCAGCCTCCTGCCCTTGGCGATTTACGGGCTGTGGTCGATTTTCCGCCAAGCCTGGCGCAAGAATCCGCAAGCCCGCATTATTGGTGTGGGCACGGCAGCGGCGGCGGTGGTCTTTGCTTATGACATTGCGGTGGATCGTGGATTCGTCGTCGGCCCGCGCCTGATCTCAGTCGGTTTCGCCATCCTGGTGTTGTCCCTGGCCACTTCTTTGGCCAATCAATTCATACTGACTCACCGGGAGCTCGCAAACTTGCGGCGCGACCTCGAACAGCGGGTCGAGGAGCGCACCCGGCAACTGCTCGAGGCGAGCCAGGAAAAGACCCGGTTCTTGGCCAACATGAGCCACGAGATTCGCACGCCCCTCAATGGTGTGATCGGCGTGGCGGATCTCCTGCTGGCGACGAAGTTGACGTCCGAACAGCAGGAGTACGTCGAGATCGCACGCTCGAGCGGCGACGCCGTCCTGTCTTTGATCGACGATATCCTCGATTTCTCGAAGATCGAAGCCGGCAAGATTGCCCTCGAGCACCGTCCGTTCAGTCTGCGCGACACTTTGCAGGAGTCGGTGGGAACGGTAGCCCTGAAGGCGGCGGAAAAGCGTCTGGACCTGGCCATCGTCGTCGACCCGTTACTCCCGGCGAAAGTGTTGGGTGACGATCTGAGAGTCCGTCAGATTCTGGTCAATCTGATCGGCAACGCGGTCAAGTTCACCGCCAAGGGAGGTGTTCTCGTCAACGTGGATTGGCGCGGGAACCGTGCTGTGGGTGCGGGACAAGCGGGGGAGACGACCCCCTCAAACCCTGTCGGCGAGGTCCACCTGCGGGTGGTCGATACCGGGATCGGTATTCCCAAGAATCGCCTCGACCGGCTGTTCAAGCTGTTCAGTCAAGTCGACGCGTCGAATACACGGCGCTATGGCGGCTCAGGTCTGGGCCTGGCGATCAGCCATCGTCTCTGCGAGCTGATGGGCGGCAAGCTCTGGGCCGACAGCGAGGAAGGCCGCGGCTCGACGTTCCATTTCACGTTCCCGGCGGAGGCTGTCGCTGGGCCGCGGGAAGCTCTGGCTGAGCCCGAGGCTTCCGAGCTGCGCGAACGGTCTATCCTGGTCGTCGAAGACGGTGTCTTCACCCGTCAGATGCTGCTGGAGACTCTCACCTCGTGGGGAGTGAGCGTGCAACTGGCGGAGTCGCCCGAAGAGGCCTTGCATAGTCTCCGCAGCCGTCAGGCGATCCAAGCGGCTATCGTCAGCGGCGAGATGGCGAGCGACGACGGAAGGGTGGCTCGGGCGATTCGCAGCGAGCTCGATCGGCAGCAGATTCCCTGGATCGCGACTCGACGCCTCGGAGCGCACGAGCCAGCGGCCACGGTGATCGACTGCGGGCCGACCGAGCGGATCGGTTGCCCGATTCAACCTGCTGAGCTCTTGCAGACTCTGGTCACGATTCTCGGCACGCCCAGTGCCATGATTCGGGTGCGCCAGAAGATCAGCGATGGCGGCGACCCGGAGCGGCGGATTCAGCTGCGGATTCTGTTGGCCGAGGACGATCCGATCAATCAGATCGTAACGCGTCGCATGCTCGAGCACCTGCAATGCCGCGCTGACTTGGCGGCCACGGGGGTCGAGGCCCTGGAGGCTCTGGAGCTCGAGACCTACGACGTCGTTTTCCTCGACGTTCAGATGCCGGAGCTCGACGGCCTGGCGACTGTCCGACGAATCCGCCAGCGCTGGCCACGACCTGCGGGGCCTTGGGTGGTGGCCTTGACCGCCAATGCGGTCAGCAGCGATCGGGAAAAGTGCCTCGCGGCAGGGATGGATGACTATGTCAGCAAGCCGGTCCGGGCCAAGGATCTGCGCTCGGCCTTGGAGCGCTACGACGCCGCGCAGACGTTCGCACCGGCCGAAATCGGGACGCCACCGCGACCCGGTGGCTCGCCTCTCGTCGATGCCCAGTCTTCGATCGTCGATCTCGAGACCCTTCTCGGCTTGCAGGCGTTGGACGGTGGCGAGGGGCGAATCCTGTGCGAAACGATCGATCTCTTTCTCGAGGGAACCTCAGAGCGAATCGAGGCACTGACGACGGCACTGGCAGCGGAGGACCTGGCAGCGCTCGAGCTGGTTGCCCATAGCCTGAAGTCTGCCGCCGGAACGCTCGGCGGCCGTAGCCTGATGCGGACCTGTGCCGAGTTGGAGGACGCCGCCCGCAGCGGTGCGTTGCTCGAGGCTGCGGCCCTGGTGGCGGCTGTCGGCCGCCAGATGGCCGTGTTCGCTGCAGAGCTCGAACCCTTTGCCTCGACCGACTCCTATCGCTCGGCTTGAGTGCTCTAAGTGTCGCGTTGACAACGGCTTAGCTGAGTTAGAAGGGCCGGGATGATGGGCCTGTGGAAAACTGGGCTCCCGGCGCAACATCCAGCCTGGAAGCGATCAGGAGGTTGTCCACAAGTTGCTGATAAATAAGGCTTTAATTATTCTTGCACAGTTTATTGTGCAAGATGGTGAAGGGCCCGCCGAATCGGGCTCGATGCGGCTTTTCCACTCGCTTTTCCACAGGGTTTTCCGCCGCATCTGTCGATAATCTGCAGGAGCGGTTTTCCGGGTTAAGATCGGGCAGCTTCGCATGGTTTGCTCGCAGACAAGGAGGACTCGATGTCGACCCGAACTTTCGGTCAGCGGATCCGACGCAACGAAGATCCCCGGCTGTTGACCGGTCAGGCGCTCTTCGTCGACGACGTGAGCTTGCCCGAAATGGGCCATGTCGCTTTTGTGCGCAGTCCCTACGCCCACGCCCGAATCACCTCGATCGATGTCTCGGCGGCACTCGAGCGCGAGGGCGTCTTGGCGGTCTACACCGCCGCCGACCTGGGGGACTATTGGCAGTCTGGTCCACTGCTCGTACCGCCGCCGCCGACCATCGAGCAGTGCGATTTCACGGCTCGCACCCAGGTGCCTCTGGCCAAGGACAAGGTCCGTCATATGCGTGAGGCGGTCGCCGTCGTCGTAGCGGAGAGTCGATACCTGGCGGAAGACGCGGCGGAGGATATCTGGGTCGACTACGAATCGCTGCCGGCCGTTGTCGATCTGGAGCAGGCCGTGGCCGACGGTAGCACCCGCGTACATGACGACGTCGAGGCGAACGTCGCCGCTCATGTGATCCAGGAGAAAGGCGACTACCAGGCCGCACGCGATCGTGCCGATCTCGTGCTCGAGCGTCGCTTGCTCTACGACCGCGGCACCGCCGCCGCGATGGAGAATCGTGGCATCGTGGCGGATTGGGACCATCGGGCGCAGCGCCTGACGGTCTGGGATACCACCCAGGCGCCGATTCCGATCCGCAATGGGCTCGCCGGAATGCTTGGTCTGTCGGAGAATCAGGTCCGGGTGGTCGCACCGTTCTTGGGCGGTGGCTTTGGCCCCAAGATCATGATGTTCTATCCCGAGGAAGTGCTGATCCCGTGGATCTCGATGCGGCTCGGGCGGCCGATCAAATGGATCGAGGATCGCGAAGAGAATTTTTTCGCCACCACCCAGGAGCGTGGGCAGGTCCACGACTCCGAGATCGCGCTGACCCGTGAGGGCGAGGTTCTCGGCATCCGCGACGTCTTCTTGCACGACAACGGTGCCTACAATCCCTATGGCCTGACGGTGCCGATCAACAGTCAGTGCACCTTACTCGGGCCTTACCGGATTCCCAACTACTACACCGAGTTCAAGTCCGTCTTTACCAACAAGCCGATCGTGACCCCCTATCGGGGTGCAGGACGCCAGCACGGCGTGTTCGTCGTCGAGCGCCTGCTGGACTTTGCGGCGCGTGAGCTGGGGATCGATCGAGCGGAGATTCGGAGGCGCAACTTCATACCGTCGGATGCCTTCCCCTTCGACCACGAGATCATCTTTCAGGACTTCGCTCCGTTGGTGTACGACAGCGGCAACTACGGTCCGGTGCTCGACCAGGCCGTCGAGAAGATTGGCTACGAGGAGTTCTTGGCCAGCGAGCAGCCGCGCCTGCGGGCCGAGGGCCGCTCGGTCGGCATCGGTTTGGCGGCCTACGTCGAAGGGACCGGTATCGGGCCCTACGAAGGAGCCCGGGTGCAGGTGCAGGCGAGCGGCAAGGTGAGCGTCGCCACGGGTGTCGGCACTCAAGGCCAAGGGCATATGACGTCCTTCGCCCAGATCGTTGCCGATCAGGTCGGGGTCGATCTGACGGATGTCGAGGTGGTGACCGGTGACACAGACCAGTTCCACTGGGGCGCCGGAACCTTTGCCAGCCGCGGCGCCGTGGTCGCCGGCAACGCCATCCACGCGGCGGCGGTCGCGGTGCGGCAGAAGATCCTGCGTTTGGCGAGCGACGAGCTCGAGGTGGCAGCGGAGGACCTCGAGCTGGCGGATGGGCAGGTCCGCGTACGGGGCGTACCCCAGAAGTCGATTCCCTTGGGCGAGTTGGCCCTGCGGGCCAATCCGATGCGCGGCGCGGTCAAGCCCGGTACCGAGCCGGGGCTCGAAGCGACCGATTACTTCGGCCCGGAGCGCGGTGCCACCGCCGCTGGCGTTCACGCGATGATCGTCGAGGTCGATCCGCAGACGATGCAGGTCGAGATCAAGCGCTACGTCGTGGTGCACGACTGCGGTGCGGTGATCAATCCGTTGATTCTCGATGGCCAGATCCACGGCGGCGTGGCGCAGGGCATCGGCAATGCCTTCTACGAGCAGTTGTGCTTCGACGAGGACGGCCAGTTGCTCAACGCCTCGTTTATGGACTACTTGCTGCCGACCTCGCTCGATGTTCCCAGGATCGAGATCGGTCACCAGGAGACCGCCTCACCGCTGAATCCCCTGGGGATCAAGGGCGCAGGGGAAGCTGGGGCGATCCCGGTCGGGCCGCTCTTCGCCCAGGCGGTCGAAGATGCCCTGGGCGACGCACGATTCGAGATCCGGGAGATTCCCTTGAGCCCCGGTCGTCTCTGGGAGCTGCATCAACAACGTGCTTGATCCGCGAGTTCTCGTCGTCGACGACAACGAGATCGAGCTCGATGTGCTTCGGGTCGTTCTCGAAGCGGCAGGCTTCGAGGTCAGCACCCTGAGCTCGGTTTTCGAGCTCAGCACGACGATCCGCCATCAGCGGCCCGACGTCATCCTGCTTGATGTCTACATGCCGGCTCTCTCTGGTGATCGAGCCGCCGCGATCCTGAAGCAATACGGTTTTTCCCGCGATATCCCGGTGATCTTCCATTCGAGCGCCGAAGCAGACGAGCTCGCAACCCTCACGGCAGCGGCCGGAGCCCACGGATTCGTCCGCAAGACGGGGGATTTCGACGGTCTGATCGAGACCCTTCGAGAGGCTCTGGGGCAGCAGGCGAGCGCCCGCTGAGCCTCCTGAAGGCTGGTGACAGGTCAGTCGTTGTCGGGGAAGTAGAGGCGGAAGCCTGCCCGAAGACTGACGAAATCGAATTCGGGGTCGACCCGATGCAGGGTGGCGTTGAGGTCCAAAGTGATTCGAACCTTCGGATCGTCGATTCGCATCTTGTAGCCACGAACCAGAAGCTCGGTGCCAAGCTCCAGATTGAGCCCGAACTGTTCATCGGATCCGTCGTCATAGATCCCAAAGCCCAGGCCGGCGTGAATTCGGCCTCGGTTGCTTAGGTATTGCCGTAGATAGCGCCGCAAGGCCACCGTGGCAAAATCGATATCGATATCGCCTTGGGCGCTGTCGTCGTCGAGCTGAAATTGACCGATGCCGAAACTGATCGCGTTGCGGTTGCCGAAAGCGTGGTCGACGTCGAGGCCGAAGCCGCATTCGAA
>JBCCGX010000543.1:0-6777 GCA_039029035.1 Acidobacteriota bacterium
CATGCGATCCTCGATCGCGATCCACGGGTCGTCGAATACGGCGCGCCGCCGGGCCACGCCGGGGGCTGGGGGGCGACGTGGGTGACCATGCAATGAACCGTCTTCTTCACCCACGGCTCACGCCCTGGGCAACGACACATCGCCCTTCGGGCTAAGGAACGCGAGACCGATGCAAACTCCACGCAATCTTGCTTTGAGTGCCCTCCTCCTCACCGCAGCCCTAGCGATGGGTTGCGCCACTCCCAAGACGCCGGCGCCCGGGAACGACCCAGCCACCCGGCTCCACGACCTCTTCGCGCGGGAATGGGAGCTCCGCCTGGAGGCCCAGCCCCTCTTCGCCACCTCAGTGGGGCGGCACGAGTGGGACCACCTCTTGCCGGCGGTCCGAGTGGAGGACCAGGAACGCCAGGTCGAGGCCTGGCGCGGCCTGCTGACCGAGCTCGACAGGATCGACCGAACCGCACTCGAGGCGAAGGACCAGGTGAGTTACGACATCTTCCGCGCCCAGCTGGAAGACTTCATCGACCACTTCGAGTACGGCGCCTACCAGATCCCGGTCACCGTCGACTCCGGCTTCCACATCGGCTTCGCGCGGTTGCCTTCCAGCATGCCGTTCACCGAGGGCAAGGGTTACGAAAACTACATCGCTCGCCTGCGGGCGTTCCCCGACTACGTCGACCAGCACATCGAGCTGATGCGTGGCGGGATCGAGCGCGGCATGACCCTGCCTCGAATCGTCCTCGAAGGCTACGAGG
Organism: Acidobacteriota bacterium; assembly: GCA_039029035.1. Classification (GTDB taxonomy): domain Bacteria; phylum Acidobacteriota; class Thermoanaerobaculia; order Multivoradales; family J023; genus JAAELT01. The sequence goes on from JBCCGX010000543.1 coordinate 756, forward strand.
TGACGATCGAATCCCACGTCGTCGACGATCCCACGACAAGCCTCTTCTACCGCCCGTTCGAGAGCTTCCCCGAGACGATGCCCGACGCCGAGCGCGATCGCTTGCGGCAGGAGGGCGAAGAGGCGATCCGCACCGCCGTCGTACCGGGCTACCGGAGCTTCCTCGAGTTCATGGTCGGCGAGTACATCCCTGGCGCCCGCACCACCCTCGGCGCCTCGCAGCTCCCCGACGGCGAGACCTACTACACCCAGCGCATCCGCCATTTCACCACCCTCGATCTGAGTGCCGAGGAGATCCATCAGCTCGGCCTGTCGGAGGTGGCGCGCATCCGCGCCGAGATGGACGCGATCATCGAAGAGGTCGGCTTCGAGGGTGACTTCGCCGCCTTTCTCGACTTCCTGCGCACCGACCCACGCTTCTACCCCAAGACGGCGGAAGAGCTGCTGAAGCAGGCCTCCTTCCTCGCCAAAACCATGGACGGCAAGCTGCCGGCCCTCTTCGGTCGCCTACCGCGCATGCCCTACGGCGTCGCCCCGGTGCCCGATCACCTGGCCCCAAAGTACACCGCCGGCCGCTACGTCGGCACCTCCCCCGGCGCCACCCGACCGGGCTACTACTGGGTCAACACCTACGCCCTGGAGAGCCGCCCGCTCTACGTGCTCCCGGCCCTCACCCTGCACGAGGCCGTACCCGGCCACCACCTGCAGATCTCCCTCGCTCAAGAGCTCGACGATCTGCCCGACTTCCGGCGCTACACCTACCTCTCCGCCTTCGGCGAAGGCTGGGGCCTGTACTCCGAGTTCCTCGGCGTCGAAGCCGGCATCTACACCGACCCCTACAGCCGCTTCGGCCGCCTCACCTACGAGATGTGGCGCGCCTGCCGCCTGGTCGTCGACACCGGACTGCACGCCAAAGAGTGGACCCGCGACCAGGCCCTCGACTACATGGGCAGCAACACCGCCCTCTCCCTGCACGAAGTCCGCACCGAGACCGACCGCTACATCTCCTGGCCCGGCCAAGCCCTGGCCTACAAAATCGGCGAGCTGGAGATCAAACGCCTACGACGCGAGGCGGAAGAGGCCCTGGGCGAGCGCTTCGATATCCGTGGATTTCACGATGCGGTGTTGGCGAACGGGTCGGTTCCGTTGCCGGTGTTGGAAACGGTGATTCGGGGGTGGATCGAGGAAGCGAAAGCGGGGTGAGCTCGCAGCAGTACCTCGGCGTCGAGGAGTCTCTCGAACTGGGACGCCACGCCGAGATGCGTCACGAGTATCTCGGTGGCCCTAGAGGGCTTGTCTGATCACGCAGGCACATTGCCGCAACGACCATCGCTCGCTGCTTCCGCGCTCGTCGAAGGGCAAAACGACCGCCGTTTGGCTTCTGCGCGTTCGCAGAAGGACAAAACAACCGTCGTTCGGCCTCTGCGCGTTCGAGTAAAGGCAAAACAAGGCTAGATCAGCGCTTGCGCGCTCGGAGAAAAGCAAAACGGCCGTTGATCGGCCTTTGCGCGTCCGCGCAGCGACAAATCGGGCGTTGATCGACTCTTGCGCAAACGCGCAGAAGCAAAACAAGCACCGCTTGAACCCTGCGCGCTCGCGCAGAGGCAAAACGAGTGCCGATCGGCCTTTGCGCGAGCGCGCAGAGACAAAACAACCGTCGTTTGGTGCTTGCGCGAACGCGCAAGCCCGAAAAATCAACATTTCAGCCCTTTCAGGCCAATCTGGCACAGTGAAGCCGCTGCTTCGCTGGATTCGAGCGCACGGGGCAAATTGGCCAGGCCAATCATCTTAATTGGATTTGACAAAATAAGCGAAGCACCATAAGATGCCATAGTCAGCAAGATTCCCCAGAAGGCGGCGACACCACGGCGGCAAATCTGCGACCAGGAGCCCTACGTCATGAGCGACATCAAGAACCGATCCTTGGCCGAGTTGGAGAAGCTCTACCAACAGAAGCTGCAGCATTGGACCGAGCGTCGCCGGGAGGCCCTGCGCCAAGCCGAGGAGCACGAAAAGCAGATCCAGTTCTACGCCGACAAGCTGAGCTACATCCAGGCCCTGGCAAGCGACGAGCCTCGCGCCGGCGTCACCGCGTCGAGCCCCTCGCCAGCGAGGCGGCCAACCGGCTCGACGAAGCAGAAACGTCGGCGCCGCAGCTTGATCCGCGAGGCCGCCTTGCAGGTGCTACGCAATCGGCCGGGCCAGCGCCTGACCGCGGCACAGATCCGCACCGCCATCCGCAAAGACACCCATCGTCGGGCATCGCGCCAGACGGTCAACAACAACCTCTACGTGCTGGAAGAAGACGGCTTCGTCCAGCGGGCCCGCGCGCCGCGAGGCTCCGGGGCCCAATTCGTCTTCTGGGCCGTCTGAGCCTCGGTCACGAGGCCTCATAGAGGCTCGGAAGAGTCAGGCAAACTTCGAGAGAAAGGAGGACTAGCGATCCAACAAAGCCGGGCGTAAAGCCCAAGACCGGGGGCCCAAGAGGGCCCAAAACCGGGGCCCAAGAGGCCCCAAAAACCGAAGCGCCGTCTTGGGGGACGGCGCTTGGGCGAGGCCGGGTTCTCAGGAGCCCGGCCTCAGCCGTGGGTCTGCAGCCCACGGGGGTCAGTTCGAAAACCAACCTTGAAAGGAGCATTTAACCATGCGTAGGAAAGAAGTGTCAAAACGATTGCGATCCATCGCCGAGGTGCGCGCCTCCATGGCCGCCCACGCCGATGCGATCGGTACTGCTCTGGCTGAGAGGCCGGCAGCCCAGGGGGCCGAGGCCCTCGACTACCGGCCGATGTTCGGCCACCTGAACGAGGAGCTCGCCAGCGTCGAGCGTCAGCTCGTTGCGGCTGAGGACGATCACGTCCGCCAGTTGGTGCGAGTCATCGAGCTCCGCCGGCAGAACAGTGAGCATGTTGCGGCGGTCTACGACAAGCAGTCCGCTGCCCGGCAGGTTCTCTCCGGGATCTTCGGCTCAGACCTCAAGTTCGAAGTCGCGGCGGTCTCCGGCGCCACGCCACGGGTCTCTCAGACCCTCGAAGAACAGGTGGATCAAACGACCAAGCTCTTGCGGAATCCCGCCCGAGCACGGCCGGCCGAGAAGGTCGGTGGCGTCGACATCCGCTTCGAGGACATGGCCAGTGACCTGGAAGCCGGTCTCGCCGAACTGCAAGTCTCACGGGTCGAGCTGCAGACTGCCCGCAAGGTGGCCGACGGCACCCGCAAGGTGACCAACGCCGCCATCCGGACGGTCGACAGCGTCTTCCCCTGGGTCGCCGGGACCTTGGAGAACTGCTTCCGCCTGGTCGGCGAGTCCGAGCTCGCCGATCGCATCCGTACCTCCGCCCGCCGGGTCAGCCGGCGCCAGGGGGACGACCCGGAAGCCAACGAGTCCGAGGAAGCGCAGAGCGCCGAATCGAACGAGGCAGAACCGGCAGCTTCGGCGGAGCTGGTCGCCGAGGACTCTGAGTCGGCGGAAGCGTCGGCCTAGCGTCCATCCCATCGCGCCAGGAGTCCGTTGCGATCGCAACAGGTTCCTGCTCGAGATGAATGTCTTGTGATCCGCGGCCCGGGCGACCGGGCCGCTTTTTCAGACACTACCCGCTCCCAGGTCAGCATGCTACCTCGCGATCCTCGATTCCACACAAAGTGATGCCACCTCTTTTTGGTTGTTTGGAGAAGGTTAACGAAAAAGGCAACTCTCCAGCGGTACCCGAGCGATAGCCCCACATACAATGTAGCCCATAGTGTATTATTGTTGCAGACAGAAGCTGAGCTTGCCTTCCTTTGAATAGCCGTTCACTTGCCATTATAGGAAGATACAATGGGGCATCACCGCAAGAGAGCTCGCAGTTTGCGCCTGGGGCCAGTTGATCACAATGAATTCCGGCGCTACATTTCAGAAACTTTGGAGTGGTGCGCCGCTCGTTTCTCGATGTTTGATCTCGCCGGATCTCTTCGGTCGGCCGAACTCAGGCCGGGGCGCGACATCATAAACTGCACTGGGCAGCCTGAGATCCTCAACAGCACAGTGTGGGCCGTGATAAGACAACGCTCAGCGCTACTGGCGGCCCAAGGTCATGGCTTCGCTTCTGCAAAGCGAAGCCATCATCTAGCCGGCGGCAACCTATTGGTCGCATGCCCGCAAGGTAGCCTTTCTCACGGCTTGTCCGTCGGCCTAACGGGTGGATTCATTGACGGTGACGAGATACCCCCATGGGACACCTGGATCTATTTCAGCAACAATCGGATAGTCTCTTGGGTGCCCCACAACTTGATCTCTGCTGTCAGCTCGGCTATTGAATGCAACGCCGAGGGCTGCATCTCGTGGCTTTGTGACTCGGAACCAGAACTAGCTAAGGTCGCGGGAGCTTCATAGCTCCCAAAGCAAGAGAGGGAGCCATGAAGTGTGCGCTATGCCGGGACCTTCAACTGTTGGCTACGGGATGCGAGGCTCACGGTTCCGGCAGTTTCAGGTTAAATTCTTCAAGTGCCGCAACAATCTTCTCGCGTGCGCCGTCGACTTGATCGATGAATCGAAATCTTGAGTCTGTAGAGAGCAGCCTGACAACAGATTCGCCTAGGCCCTTCTTGGCCAAATTTGGCAGTGATTTCTCGAGGACTACATCGATATTTTTCGACAACTCTTCAGCCTGCTGCTGCGTTAAGGTTGCGCCATCGGGCAGGCCTCTGATTACCCTGATGGTACCTGGGTCTGGGCTCCCATCGCTAGACATTAGCGGAAGCAGCAGCGGGCCAACTGCAATAGGGAAAATCTCTGGCGCGCTGAGTATTTCCTTAGATATGAAGTCGGAGATAAAGCTATCGACCGTCAAGCCGTCGGTTATCTCGAATCCGCCTATCTTTCTTCCTGCCTTTACGGCCAGAAAACCACCCCCTACGACAACAGCTGCCTGAGGTGCGCCGGCGAGAAACGGGGGGAGTGCCGGGGCTCCTCCAAGCGTAGACGCAAAGGCTACTGCTGCGGTTTCGCCATTAGGGTCTACGAACTTGACTGGATTATTCAAGCCATAACTATACTTATTCCATGTCTGGGGAATCGCGTTATTGCTACTTTCTACAGGATCCACACTGAAAAACCGCCCCAAGCCCGGCGCGCAGTACCGCGCGTGCATGTAGTCCAGCATCCCCGCCCCGGCGCTGCCATTACCATCCCGCTCGTGCCCGGTAAACTTCAGCGACCGATCGTCCTGCGCCGCATCCGTCGCCTCCCCGCCGAACGGGTAGTAGGCGTGGAACGCTACCTCGGCCCCACTCGCATCCGTGATCTGTCGCGGTGTGCCGAGATGATCCAGGTGGAAGTGCACGGTCGATTCGCCGCTGTCGCCCGGCTCCACGGCAGCCAGCAGAGAGCCCTCGCGGTAGACGTAGTCCCGCTGCCATTCCCACGACTCGCCGAAGACCTGCTCGTAGACCCGTAGGACTTTGTTGTCGAGGCCCCGGATCGTCGCAGTGAGGCGTGCCTCCTGGCCCGTACAGTCGTCGGCCGGGCAGTCGAAGGCCAGGATGCGCTCGTCGTCCGCGTCGTAGAGGAAGACCCGCGCTTGGTCGGTGTTCGACCGCAGGTGCTTCATCATGTTCAGCGGGTCGTAGTCGTACTCGTACTGCTCGCCGAGCAGGGTGAAACCGGTGAGGTTGCCGCCGGCGTCGTAGCTGGCGCCGGTCAGGCGGTTGGTGGCAGTGTCGACCTCGGTGGTGATCTCGCTCCCGTTGGTGTCGAGGCTGGTGATGTTGCCGTAGGGGTCGTAGGTGAGGGTTTGGGGCTTCAGCACACCATCGACATCGACGTTGCCGACCGTGAGGCGGCTCATGCGGTCGTAGGTGTAGAGCTGGTCGCCAATGGCCTTGACGTTGCCACTCGAGTCGTAGAGGTACTGCCCCGAATCCCAATCCTCCCCGCCCATGACGCCGCTGGTGGTGATCTTGTCGGGCCGCTGGAGATTGCTCGGCGAGGGTGCGATGGCCTCCACCACGGTGTTGGCGTGGGTCAACTGGTCCAGCATGCCGCCGAG
>JBCCGX010000544.1:0-6750 GCA_039029035.1 Acidobacteriota bacterium
CTTGAACGAGGCGGAGCAACAGCTACGCGGTGAGCTGAAGTCCCATCCCGCCGACCACGCGTCGCGCTATCACCTGGCGACCGTGCTCGACCTCAACCGCCGCTCCGGCGAGGCCCGAGAGCAGCTCGAGATCCTGCTCGATGCCCGGCCGGATCTGGCCGACGCCAGGTACCTGTTGGGCAAGATCTTGCTCGCCGATGGGGCAGCCTCCGAGGCCGTCCCTCACCTGGAAGCAGCGGCCGGTCTGGCACCCGAGGATCCCAACATCTTCAACCAGCTCGGCCAGGCCTACCAGCGCCTCGGCAAACCCGAGCAGGCCAAGCAGCAGTTCGAGATCTTCCGCCAGCTCAAACGCAAAGAGCGCGACAGCGGACCTTGAAACAGAAACCAACGGCTGGCCCCTCGCGAGGCCAGCCGTTTGAGAGAGCGGGCACGGACAGGACTCGGCGATCAGCCGCCGATCAAGACATAGCCGACGTTTTCGGTCGTGTGGTTGATCTCGGCGTCGGCCGATTGCTCTTCCTCGACCTTGACTTCGATGCTGGTCGAGCTGAGGTTGCGCTGGCGTAGGGCCGCCGTGTTGCCACCATCGGTGGTCTGCATGTGACCGACGAAGATCGGGTTGGCGACCGCGGCGCCGAAGTTGATGGTGAAGAAGTTGTGGGTCACCGAATCGCCGGAGGTGGCGACCCGGATCGGGTTGCCGCCGACGGTGGCTTTGCCGGTCTCGACCGCAATCCAGTGGACGTCCTCGAAGGCGTGCACGTTGTCGGCCGCTTCTTCTTCCTGCAACTTCACTTGGAAGCTCGACGCGGTGACGTTGCGCACCCGGGTGGTCACCGCGGCGCCGTCGTTGTTCGACGCTACCTGGGCCAGCACGACCGGCGCGCTGGAGAAGATCTGATTGAAGCTCACCGTGGTCCAACCCTGGTTGACGCTCACCGAGCCCGCTTCGGCCGCCAGGCCACCGAGATCGGAGGTGCCTGCGTCGAGCACCAGGTAGCCGATCGTCTCGTTGACGTGGTTACCGTCGAGATAGTCCCATTCATCGATGAAGTGCTGGAAGCTGGAGGCCGTCACGTTGAAGACCCTCACCGCGGTGGGCTGGGCGCCACCGAAAGACGGCGGTCCCATGACCACGATCGGGTTGCTGAAGCCGCTCAGGTTGACGGTGCGGATACGCTCGTCAATCCGCTGGCCGCCGAATTGGATCGGATCGCTGCCGCCGCCGCCGACCGGAATGCCGGCGGCATAGATGTCGATCGAATCGCCACCGCCGCCGCCTTCGTTGCGGTTGTCGGTGTAGATCGCGATGAGGTCCGACATCACGATGTCGAGCCCGTTGTAGTCGCCGAACTCGAAGGTGTCGGCGATGTTGGGTGATTGCTCGGCGGTGACCCGGGTCGGGGTCGACCAGCTCTGGGCGCCATCGGTGGAGAAGGAGTAGAAGATGTCGACACTGGTACGGCTGGGATCGCGGCGGGTGTCATAGAAGATTACGTGTACGGTACCGTCGTTGCCGACCGAGAGCCATTGGTGCCAGCGATCGACTTGCAGCTGATCCGCCGATTCGTGTGGCGTGGTCACGGTCCAGGTGTTGCCGCCGTCGCGTGAGTAGGCGACCTGGATCCGAGCGTGGTTGTTGACCGGGTTATTGCCGGTGGGGCCGGTGGAATCGGTCCAGGCGGCGTAGATGCTGCCGGCGAACGGCCCGTTGGTGAGATCGGTGTCGGCGGAGACGTAGACGAAGACGTCGCGGGTCTCGATGGAGGGTACCGGGAAGGTGAAGCTCGCTTCGGTGGAATCGACCTCGATCACCCCGCCGAAGTTGACGCCGCCATCGGTGGACTTGCGCAGCAGGATGCGCTGGCTGTTGAACGCCGGCCAGAAGTAGTAGACGTCACCGTTCTTGTCGGTGGTGATGTCGGAGCCGATGCCCCGCTGAGCGCCGGCGGAAGAGAAGGCTTGGCGGGTCCAGGTCTCGCCCGAATCGGTCGAGCGGGCGAACTGCATGATGTTCGAGGAGTGCCAGGTGGCGTAGATGTTGTCCTTGAACGGTGAGGTGGCGAACTGGTCGACATGGATGAACTCCTTGTCGTTGGCGTTGCCCGTGCTGAGCACCCGGCGCGGGGTGCCGGGCAAGTCGTCCCAGGTCTGGCCGCCGTCGGAGGAGCGGTAGAACCAAATCTGGCAGCCGCTGAAATTGCAGTTGCCGAGGGTCGCGGTGTAGGCCAGGGTGCCGTCGGACGACCAGTCGACGGTCGGATCGCAGCAGGTACCGCCAAGCGGCAGGGCCGCGGCTGGCGACCAGGTGTCACCACCGTCGGTGGAGAAGTGCATCCGCTGACCGGAGCCCGGTCCGTTCGAGCCGGCGATCACCAGGTCGGTGTTCACTGGGTTGATCTTGATCGCTGATTCGGAGGCGCCGTTGGGATTGGTCACCCGCACCTCGCCGTTCAAGAACTTGGCGTTGAACTCCTCTTCTTCCACCCCGTTTTCCATCAGCACCGCATAGCGTCCGTCGCGGTACTCCGCCTTGGTGTAGACCTTGCCGTCGATCAGGAAGCCGCCGTACATCTGCTCGAAGATCTGTAGCGCGCTGCGCGGGTACTGCACCGGGCCGGTGCGCTGCATCTCTGGGATGGCCTTGCGCATGGCGACGCGGAAGAAAGCCGGGATCTGCGCCCGGAGCTCGGTCTCGTTGTCGGCCAGGAGATCCAGGTCATCCTGGGTCAACCGGTAGTTGCGATCGTCCCAGGGGCCAATTTCAACCAGCTCAGCGTAGTCCACTCGCGAGTCGGCGCCCCGGTATTGGAGCACGTCTTGAGCTTGGCTGGCCGGAACTGCGAGGAGCAAGAGAAGGGCAGTCGTTAGAAGACGCAGGCGGATGGGGCGCTGAAGGCATCGCATGATCATTCCCCTGATGAAGTGAGCGGTATTGAAGAACTGTTGAGATAAAAAAGCAAGATTTGTGCCACGGAGTACCATGACCCTTGGGGCGGTCTGCGGGCTGCAAATCCCTTACAGATGGCCTCTTCGAGGCGCTCTGAGCGGGTCGAAAGGAGGCTGAGATTCTCAGCTCTGAGACGGTGTATTCTCAGACTTGAGAAGGCGAGGGGGTAGACTGTAGGGCGCTCGCGGAGTCGCGGCAGGGCTTCGCGGAGTCACCGTGAGGCAAAAACCTGGACCCAGGTGACCTCGAATTCGTTGGCCCGATTGACGCCGAAGGCGACCCCGAAGCCCATGTCGGTGACACCCCGGTGGAGGATGTTGCGCCGATGTCCGGAGCTGTTCATCCAGCGCCGGACGACTTCATCGGGAGTGAAGAGTCCCTTGGCAATGTTCTCCGCCACACGCTTGCCACGGTAGCCAGCGGCACGCGTGCGATGGCGCACGGTGTCGCCTTCGGGATTCTGGTGGGCGTAGAACTCGCGGCGCAGCATGTCTGCGGCGTGGCGCTGGGCCGCCGTGTCGAGCAGTGTGTCAGCGACGAGCGGTTCACGGTCCTCGGCTCGGCGGAGCCGGTTGACTTCAGCCAGCGCCACCTCGCGCACCCGAGCCAGATCCTCGAGCGGCTCAGCCTGGCGCCACTCGACGGTCCGGGTGCGCAGTGCCAATACAAGGGTGACGACGAGTCGGCCGCCATAGCGGGCCAGGCCGATGCCCGCATGCTCGAAGTCTCCAGTCTCCGCGTCTCTGCACCACTCGGGACGAACGCTGTGCCATTGGCGCCAGATGGCGTCGTCTGAGGTGGCGATCAGTGAGCCTTCGGTCCAGCTGTGCGGGGCATAGCCCGAGCCGTAAAGCCGGCGGGTAATGCTGTTGATGTGGTCCGCTCGCGTCGGTGTCCCACCCCTCTCCGCCACCGCCGCAGCTTCGTTGCGAGCGATGTCGCACAGCACGGGGTGCGGCTCGACCACCGGCTGCCCGGCGGCTTGCCGGGCAACGTTGAGCTCGGCCAGCAGTGCGCCTTCGACCCCCGTGGTGCCACAGAGGTCGGTGGCCGTGGCGGCGAACCAGAGAAGTAAGGCGGGGGCGGAGATCATGCTTTAGATCATACTCGTCCTGTATCTATGGGTGGGGCCAAGTTGACCCCGTCGGGCCATGTGTTAGGCTCGCAATAATAACTTGGGAGCTACGTCCCGTTTTTAGGTCACCCGTTGCGAGGTGAGTGTTCTCCGTGACGCTCTCGAGCCGAGAAGGCTTGTCTGTCGGAGATGACACCAGCAACAGCTGCCAAAGGCACCGATATCGACAATGTATCGACCAGGAGGAATAAAGCAATGAAAAACATGTGGCCAGTCATGTGGGTGTTGATGCTCGTTGTTGGTGTCTCGTTTGCACCGTCGGCGCTGGCGCAGGCGGAAGGGGCTACGGCCGAGAACGAAGCGGGAGAGGCATCTGCCGAAGAAACTGAACAAACCGAGATCGAAGAAACGATCGTCGTTCTGGGCTCGCGAAGCACCGAGCCACGTTCGATTACCGATTCACCTGTTCCGGTGGATGTCATTTCAGGTGACGACTTCAACAATTTGGGTAACTCGGCCGACCTGACCGATAACTTGAAGACCCTCGTTCCTTCCTACACTGCAACGCCAGCGACGGGCGACGGCAGCGCTTTCGTGCGCCCCACCTCGCTGCGCGGTACCGCACCGGATCAGACCCTGGTATTGGTCAACGGCAAGCGCCGGCACCGTTCGGCTCTGGTGCAATTTTTTGCTCCGGCGGCGGGTAATGGTGCGCATGGTGTGGATGTCGGCATGATCCCCGGTATTGCGATCAAGCGAGTCGAGGTCTTGCGCGATGGCGCCGCGGCGCAGTATGGATCGGATGCGATTGCCGGTGTGATCAACTTCGAGATGAAGGATGCTTCCGAAGGGGCTGAGATCCAGCTGCAATACGGACAGCACTACGAAGGCGAAGAGAGCCTCAAGGTGGGCGTCAACGCGGGTTTTCCCTTACCCAACAATGGTTTCTTCAATGTCAGTCTGGAGCATGTCGACAACGATGCGTTGTCCCGCGGCGTGCAGCGCCCGGATGCGCAGGCGTTGATCGATGCCGGAGTGCAGGGTGTCGGCTCGGACGCACCGTTCGGCGACGCCCCTCTGGTGCAGACCTGGGGCAGGCCGGAAACTGCCGGGACCCGGCTTTTTATCAACGGCGGCTTGCTGGTGGGCAGCAACGCGCAGCTTTACTTTCACGGTAACTTTGCCGACACCGAAGGGCGCTACCGGTTCTTCTACCGCAATCCCAACCATCCGAGCCTGGTTCCCTTGCGGGCGCAAGGTTTTACCGGTCTGCCGGCAGGCTATACGCCCTTTCTGGACGGCGATCAGACCGATACCAGTTTAGTTACCGGAGTCACCGGCTTGTTCGACAACGGTATTACTTATGATTTCAGTGCGAGCTACGGCAAGAACGAGCTCGACTACTTTCTCAACAATACGATCAATCAAGACCTTGGCCTGGTCGGCGGCAATCCCGCGCAGAGAGACTTCGATGTCGGTGGCTATGAGCAAGAAGAGTTCAATCTCAATGCCGACTTCTCCAAGCAGCTCAGGGACAACTTGCACCTGGCGTTCGGTGCCGAGTGGCGCGAGGAGACTTATATTGCCGTGGCGGGTGAGCCGAGTTCTTTCTTCGGTGCCGGGTCCAATGGGTTGAAAGGTATATCGAACTCTGACGCCGGTTCGTTCTCGCGCGATAACATCGCCGTGTATGTCGATCTCGAGCACGATGTCAATGATTCATTCCTGATGCAGTACGCGTTGCGTTACGAGGACTTTTCGGACTTCGGCGATACTCTGAATTGGAAGATCGCCACGCGCTACACGGTGAATCCGAAATTCACCCTCCGCGGCGCCGTTTCGACCGGATTCCACGCGCCGACGCCGGGGCAGGCGAATGTCCGCACCACCATCACGACCTTTGACGGTGTGACCGGGTTGCAGGTCGAAGAAGGACTGGTACCTTCGACCAGTCCGCTGGTGGCGGCGGTCGGAGGGGCCGCCCTGACGGAAGAGACCTCGGTGAATTTCAGTGGCGGTTTCTCCGCCGACCTCGGTAGCAAGACGGTCCTGACGGTCGATGCTTACAAGATCGATGTGGATGATCGTATTTATCGCACCGGCGATATCCCGGTTCCAGGCACGACCTCCCAGACGATCTCGTTCTACACCAACGCCCTCGACGTCGAGTCCCAGGGTTTCGACATCGTGCTCACCTCGAGGTCTGACTGGTCGTCGAGCTCCAGCACCGATTGGGCGCTCGCTTTTGGTTTCAACGAAGTCGAAGTCGTCGGGCAGTCACCGGTGGGTGGCGTCAACCCGGTCAGTGAAGGGATCATCGAAGACATCGAGAACAACTATCCCAACGAGCGCTTCGTCCTCACGGCCGACACCAGCTTCGGTGAGGCGTGGAATTTTCTGGCCCGGGTCAACTACTATGGCAAGCACTTCGACGAACGAGGGCGGATCGGTGCGGCGGTCGCGCCATCAGCCGAGATTGGCGAGACGATCTATGTCGATGTCGAGTTGGGCTTCGATATCACCGAGAAGGTGCGCCTGGCTTTCGGTGGGATCAACGTTCTCGATGAGTTCGTCGACGAGATCTTTCCGCCGTTCTCGAATCGGCAGAGTGTCGGCTTGCAGTACCCGCGCCGCAGTGCCGCGAACTACGAAGGGGGCTCGTGGTACCTGAGGAGCACCTTCAAGTTCTAGCGGTTCCCGCCTCAGGCGGCGAGAGTCGCTC
>JBCCGX010000545.1:0-6749 GCA_039029035.1 Acidobacteriota bacterium
GCCGCAGCCCAGGTTCTCGATCTCTTCCAGCGCGCAGGCGAAGCAGGGCGCCAGTATGGGCACCGTTTCGCCACGGCGCATCAAGCGATTGCCGGGCACGTGGAGGCCGAGACTTCCGCTCAAGTGTGTAAGTAACAAGCGGTCGACGCCGACGTTCGAAGAGAGCGCCTCTCGGCACAAGGCCGAGAGGCGCTTCGGTCCGGGCTAGCAGAAAGGCATCAGCGGCGACGGGTTGGAGCACGCCGAGGTGACGGAGAGCCAGGTGCCGTCGGGTCGGCAGGTGCGCCGGGTGTTGCGGCGGCCGAAGGTGGGCGGGCCGCAATCGACCGGATCGTTCAGGTAGCAGACCGCTCCCGGGCTGTAGGTGCGCGGCCCCTCGCTACACAGGGTCGGCCCGAGGTTCAAGGTAATGGTGCTGCCGCTCTGACTGACGGTGATTTGATTGCCGCCGGCGATAGTGAGCGGTTGGTTGGCCAGGCCGTTGATCGATTGTAGGCCTGTGCCAGGTGGTCCCTGGACGCCCTGGGGCCCTTCAGGGCCTTGAGGCCCCTGAGGTCCCTCGGGGCCCGTCAGGTCGGCGCTGTCCTGGACGGTGTCATCCGGAAAGCGCAGCCCGCCGGTGCTCGACGCAACGACACCGGCGACCTCTACCCGGTCGCCCGGCGAGGTGGTGCCGATGCCGACGTGTCGAGTGGGGTAGACGGTGACCGCCCCGGCGTCGGGCATGGCAGTGTCGTCGTGGGTGGCGCCGACGGCGATGGTGGTGCCGACTCGAGCGACACCCGAGCCGAAGCGATCGCCCAGGTTCTGGCCGACGATCTCGAGCACTTGCGAGGCATCGGCGCCGGAGAACAGGGCGACCCCACCCTCGTTGGCAAAAGGCGAGCCAATCAGGAGGTCCGGCACCTTGTCACCGGTCATGTCGCCCGCTCCGTCGATAGCGGTCAGCGCGCCGACCCCCTGGATGTTGTGGATCACCGCGCCGGTGGCGCCGGAGTAGACCCGCACGAAGCTGAGCGGCGAAGCGAAGGGGCCGGCGGCGGCGAAGTCGGCGAAGCCGTCGCCATCCATGTCGCCAACGCCATCCACCGCGAAGCCCAGCTGCTGGCCGGCGGCGTCGCCGTCGATCGAGTGGAGGGTGGCGCCGGTAGCGCCGGAGAAGACGGTAACCCGGCCGGCGTCGGAGCTTTGCTTCGGCGCGCCAACGATGACGTCAGCATGGCCATCGCCGTCGACGTCACCGGCCCCGGCGACGTCGAAGCCGAACCAATCATCGTCGCGGGAACCCTGCAGGTCGAGCAGCTGCGAGCCGTCCGCCCCCGAGTGCACCCTGGCGTAGCCGATGCGCGGCGTGAAGCCCTGGATCGGTGCGCCGATGATGATGTCGTGCACCCCGTCGTCGTCCACGTCACCCGCCGAGTCGACCGAGAAGCCGAAGAGATCGGCGCTGCCGTCGCCGGTGATCTGGTAGATCTGGGAGCCGTCGAAGCCGGAGAAGACGTAGGCGAAGCCCGCCACGACGGAGGTCAGAGCATGGGGCTCGCCGACGATCAGGTCGCGGTGCCCGTCGCCGTTGATGTCGCGGATGCCGGCCACCGAATGGCCGAGTCGGCCGAAGGCGCTGGAGCCTTCGAAGTGGTGTAGAACCGAGCCGTCGTCGCCCGAGTAGACCGTCGCCAGGCCACTGAAGGCGTTGAGGGTGTTGGCCAGGGCCGAGCCGATGATCAGATCGTGCACCCCGTCGCGGTTGACGTCGCCGGCACTGGCCACCGCCGAGCCCAGGAGCTCGGTGTGCTTGCTGCCGAGGACCGTCTGGATCTCCGTCGACAGGTTGAAGGGGCCGAGGGCGAGATTGAAGTCGGTCGATAGCGGATAGAGCTTGCCGATCTGCGGGTCAGAAGAGGCCACCAGGCAGTTGCCGGGAGCGCTGGTGTCGCGGATGCTCTTGGCACAGCGTAAGGCCTTGAGCGTGATCGACAGCTCGTCGAGGGTCTTGGTGCTGCCGTCCCACTCGACCTTGGACGACGCTGCGCGGTGCAGCAGATCCGGCAGACCGGAGACGTCGACGAAGCGATCGCCTTCTTTGCGTAGCAGAACCAGGCTGCCGTCGTTTTTCAACAGCACGCGGTCTATAGCGCCATCGAGGTCAAAGTCGACGGAATGGGTGACCAGGGTGTCGTCGTCGGTCGTCGCCTGCGCCTCGACGGGCGGCGCGAGGAGCGCCAAGCCGATGGCAAGCACCAGGAAAGTTCGTGTCGTCAGGAGTTGTTGCATGGCTGCTCTCCTCCTAGCCGCAGAATGGAGCCATTTCCGGATTGTTACATTGTGGAACCACCAGCCAGGTGCCGTCGGGGCGACAGGTGTGCTTGAGCTGTTCCAGTCCGCTCAATGGGCAGGCGATCGAGTTGCCCCTCGTCCAACAGACGGCACCCTGGGAGTAGGTGGTGCCGGAGTAGGTGCACACCGGATTCGGGGCGCTCACTGTGATCGTCGAGCCACCCTGGGTGACGCTCACGGAACCGTTGCCGACGATGTTGAGGTTGGGAAAAGTCAGGCCGTTCAGCGACGCGATGCCAGGGTCGCCCTGGGGCCCCGGCTGACCCTGTGGGCCCTGTGGGCCTTGCGGCCCTTGCGGCCCTTCCGGGCCTTCAGTGGTCGCCGTGGATTGCAGGGTGCCATCCGGAAAGCGGAAGCCGCCGGCGGTGCTGTGGATAATACCCTCGACGGTCAGCTTGTCGCCCGGCGTGACGGTACCGATGCCGACGTTGCCCGTGGCGTCGATGAAGAAATCGGCGCTCAGGGGAAAGAGGCGGCCAAGAGTCGGGAAGGACGAGGCCTTGCGGCAGATGCCGGTGACCGCCACGTCGTCGATGCTCTTGACGCAAGCGTTGATCTGTTGGACGGTGATGACGGCGGCCTTGTCGTCCACCGTGGTAGGCGAAGGCTCCGGGTCCGCCTGGACCTGGGCCGGCAACGCGATGAGTAGCAGAAGACAGGTGTGGGCAAGCGTTTTGAGTCTCACAGTCGGGCTCCTTTCTCCTCCGAGGGAGTGGGTTAGGGGAGGGACGTCGTGGGGGAACGTCCCAAAGGAGCCCGAAGTGGCTCAGCGGTATGCGCGGCGAGCCAAACCGGCGGTGAGCCGAGAGTGGGCTACCGCTGGCAAGCAGCGGCAGCCGACAAAGGGCTGCCGAAGGCAGCCGAGTCATCTCAGGCCGACCGCTTCAAGGGAAGGTGAACGAGATGACGTTCGAGATCGTGCAGGAGGTGTAGTCGAGTGCCTGGAAGTGGATCGTCGATCCGGACACCCCGGCGACGATGTTTTTATTGATCTGGGTGTCACCGAATTGGGTGGCGCCGTTGCGCCCGAAGCGGGCGATACCGTTGCCGATACCGAAAGTGATCGGCCCACAGCCAGTGATGTTGAGGGTCGTCGGGTTGTTTTGCCGGGAGGCCAGGAGCTGGACCTTCTGATTCGGCGTCGCGCCGGTGATGTTGAAGTCGTTGACCATGCCGGCGACGCCCGGGTTCGGGTTACTCAGCACCAGGCCCTGGCAACTGGCCGGGATGTCGAAGGCTTCGGTCTCATTGCCGACATTGGAGTTGCCCTGCACGGCGGAGGCGCCAAGCCCACGCTTGGCGAAGGCCTTCCAGATCAAGCACTCGTTGACCCCGTCGACCCCACCCGGGCTGCTCGCCGCATCGGCCGCCAAGATGGCGTCGCGTGCGTCGACGAAACCGGGTAGGCAGGGCTGGATCTTCATGCCGTCGATCGACAGCTGCAGCGCCAGGTTGTTGCCGCCGCTGCCGGCGTAGAGATCCGGATCGAAGCCGTCACGCTCCACCAGGCGCCAGTACATCTCCCACAGCATCGCGGCCCAGATCTCGCCGACACCGTGCGGGATGTTGGTCGAGCCGATGTCCTCGTACGTCTGCGGGTTGACCGCCAGGTCGGTGGTGTAAGGGAAGTTGCGGATACCCGGGCCAGTGGCGGGCTCGAAGATCACGTAGTTGCCGATGCCGATGGGAGTGGTCGCCGTGTCCGTCGGCACCGCGGTGAAGTGCAGGGTCAGCCAATCGCTCCAACCCTCACCGGCCTGCTCGGTGGCGAGGTTGGTGTTGAGGCAGTTGCTGTTGAACCGGCCGCCGGTCAGGCGGTTGGAAAGGCCGTGGCCGTACTCGTGGGCGATGATGCCGTTGTCGAGATCGCTGTCGCGCCAGGGCGGAGCGTTGGGGTCCAGATCGAGAGTGGCGTTGACCCCGGTCGCGCCCTGGATGGTGGCGCCGTCGGCCATGTCGATCATCAGCGACGGGATGTTGACCTGGTTGGCGAACACCGGCGGGTTGTCCGGCCCCATGTGGATCGGTGCCCCAGCGACATTGTTGGCGATGATGACAGCGATCGCGCCGGCGGTCTGGGCGCGGAACACCTTCTGGGCGAAGGGGCAGGCGCCGCGGTTGGCGAAGGCGATGCGGCCGGGGGTGAAGCCGACCAGGTTCTCGCAGCCGTCGCTGGTGACGCCGACGCCATCGTTGACCACCTCGACATCCCCGGTGATCGCTCCGGTGACGTCGAACTGCGGGCCGAAGTTGGCGCTCGAAGCGATGTAGCCGCCAGCGATGCCTGCCGGCGCGTTGACCGTCGTCAACGAGTCGATCGGCGGCTTCCAGACGAACATCTGCATGCGCGGCGGAACACCGTCGCCGGGGGTGGCAAAGTTGGCGTTGTTGAAGCCCGAGCCGTCCTGGGCATCGGCGCGAACCGCGTCATTGCCGTTACCGCCGTTGCCGTAGTTGTTCTGCTGGAAGTTGCCCGCCGGCTCGTCGAAACCGTATTGGTAGAGCACGTCGTGCATGATGTTGTTCATGTAGAACAGATTGGTGATCGCGGCCGACAGATAGGACGACGGCGGCATCGTGAGATCCAGCGGGAAGTCGAAGTCCAGGGTCGGCCCGCCGTCGGGGCGGAAGCCGCCGACGTTGTTGCCGTCCAGATCCTCCTGGGCGAAGACGTTGTTGCCACGGGTGTCGGTGAACTCGGCACCGGCGACGCCGTTGGTGTCGTGCCAGGCAAAGGGCGAGGCGGTGGCATCGGCCGGGTCGACCACGGTCGTCCGTGGGCCGTCGAGCGGGCTTTCCTTGGGGATCTCGTAGACCTTGTAGGAATCGAAGGCGATCCAATTCGCTGTCTGCACCACGCTGCCATCCATGGCGTCGACCCACACGTTGCCGTAGAAGCTGCCGTCGGGCAGATCGACCGCCAGCTCCCACACCAGGCGCACGTCGTTATCCGACACGGCGAAGTAAGCGAGCTCGGCCGAAATGTCGCCGCGCGAGATCTGGGCACCGGCGAAGAGCGTCTTCTGAGTCGGCCCGCCTTCGGTCTCGAGCAGCAGGGGCGCGGCTTTGGTGAAGATGCCGAAGTGCTGTGCCGCGCTGGCGATGGCCGCCTCGGGGGCCAGCGCCGCGGCGCGCGAGCTGGCCTTGGTCAACAGGTCCGGCACCATCTGGTTACCGAAGCTGAGGATCCGGCCGTCGGCAGCAATGTTGAAGTTGATCACCCGGTTGGCTACGGGGATACCATCGAGGCGCTGCTTGAGGTAGAGATGCGTCAGGCCGTTGTGCTGGCTGTAGACACTGTCCTGGACCTTCAGGTCGGCGAGGTCGGACGACATCAGGCCGAGTGCGGCCTGCTGGGCTTCGAGATACTGTTTGACGTTGATCGAGGGCGCCGCCTTTGTTGGCCCGCTGAGCGGCTCGCCGATGGCTCCGGCGGGGAAGGCCATCAGGCTCAGCAGTAGGCCCAGGGTGAAGGCAGTTAGGTGGGGGTTGGTAAATCTCCTCATGACGAGGTCCTCCTTGGGTTACGCTCCAGGTTGTTGATCGGCGCCGCGCGATCCGCCCGGCTACGGGTACGAATGGTGGCGGTCGCCCGAAATAGGGGCTGATGCTTAGGAACGTCCCGAAACCGGTCCCGATGGATCAAAAAACACACCGCTTCGCCACGGGCGCTTCGGCGACTGTAGCGCGGCGATAAGATCGAAGCCCGATCGGAGGTAGGTAAGGGAGATGCTAAGGTCGCCGTTTTTCGAGATCCTCGACAAGTCCGAGACCATCCTCTTGGCGGGTGCCGGAGGAGGCTACGATGTTCTGGGAGCGGTGCCGCTCTACTCCGAGCTGCGAGCCCGGGGCAAGACCGTTCACCTGGGGAGCCTGACCTTCACCGCTCTCGGCAACCTGCCCGGTGCGGAGCCCTTGCCGGACTCGCCGCATCTCTATGAGATCACCGCGGACCTCGCATCGCGGGATCTCTACTGCCCGGAACCCTGGCTCGCACGATGGCTGTCGGACCGTTACACCGAGCGCCTCTCCGTCTGGTGCTTCGAGAAGACGGGCGTCGTCCCGCTCGAGGAAGCGTACCGGGCGCTCTGCGAGCGACTCGAAGTCGACACCATCGTCCTCATTGATGGTGGGATCGATGCGATCCTACGCGGCGACGAGGCCTCCCTCGGCACCCCGGGGGAAGACCTCGCGTCCATTGCGGCGGTCGCGTCTCTACCTGAGATGAAGACCCTGCTGGCGTGTCTCGGTTTTGGTGCCGAGATGAGGGAAGACATCCCCCACGCCCAGGTGCTGGAGCGGGTCGCCGCGCTCACTCGCTCGGAGCATTTTCTCGGTGTCGCATCACTGCTCTCCGGCATGCCGGCGACGGCGGATTATCGCGACGCCCTGCGCTTCGTTCTCGCCAACCA
>JBCCGX010000546.1:0-6728 GCA_039029035.1 Acidobacteriota bacterium
GCGCAGGCTCCTTGGTCGTGGAACCGTTTGCGGGTGTCGCGACGGGGACAGGTCGGGCGACGGGAGCGGCTGCTGTGAGTGTTGTGTCGGCTGTGGCCGCCTCCCCAGCAACCGGAAGGTCGAAGAAGAAGGTCGAGCCTTGCCCCTCCGTCGACTCGACCGCGAGGGTACCGCCGTGCAGCTCGACCAGCTGGCGGCTCACGGCCAAGCCGAGGCCGGTACCACCGAACTGCCGTTCGATCGAGGCGTCGGCTTGGGTGAACGCTTCGAAGATACGGGTCTGTTGTTCCGGCGCGATGCCGATGCCGTTGTCGCAGACGCTGACGATGATCCGCGCTGGCTCATCCCCGGCCTCGTGACTCACAGGTGTACCGGCAGCTCGGCCTTTCTCGAGCCGGGTGGAGACCCCGATGGTACCGGACTCGGTGAATTTGATCGCGTTACCCACCAGGTTGTGCAGGATCTGTTGCAAGCGGTTCTCATCCGCCAGGACGGTTGGCAGGTCGGTGGCGACGCGATTGTCGAGCTGCAGTGGCTTCGAGCCGAGGAGGGGTCGCGACAGGACGAGGACGACCTCTACCAGAGCGTGCAGATCCACCGGTTTGCGCTCCAACTCCAGGCTCTGGTGGCGCAGCTTGGAGAAGTCGAGGATGTCGTTGACCAGGGCGGTGAGCCGTCGGCCACTTTGGACCAGAAGGCGCAGGTTGGCGCGTGCAGCCTCCGGCAGGTCGCCGGCCGAGCCGTCGACCAGGGACTCGGCCAGGCCGGTGATGCCATAGAGCGGCGTCCGCAGCTCGTGCGACGTGTTGGCCAGGAACTCGTCCTTGAGCTTGTCGACCTGGCGCAGTCGGCGGCTCACCGCGCGTTCTTGCTCGAGCTCCTTCTCGCGTGCCGCGCGCTCACCCGCGAGCTTGCGCCTCTGTCCACGAGCGGCACTCAGGAGGATGGCCGAGGTTGCCAGCACATAGAGTGAGTAGGCCCACCAGGACTTCCAGGGAGGCGGCGCGACGACGATCCGAACCGTCGCCTCTTTCTTCCCCCAAACCCCGTTGGGGTTGCTGCCCCGGACGCGAAAGCGGTAGGTGCCGGCATCGAGGTTGGTGTAGGTGGCCAACCGCCGGTCCGCCCCCGTGGTCGTCCAGTCGTCATCGAAACCTTCCAGGCGGTACTGGTAGCGATTCTTCTGCGGGCTGGCGTAGTGCAGTGCCGCGAACTCGAGGGAGAAGACGTCTTGGCGATGCGAGAGACGAACCACCTCGCTCGCCTGAATCGAAACTGACAACGGCGACTCCGGGTCGAGCCGCCGCGGCAGCACCGACCGGTTGAATAATTGAAAGTCTGTCAAGACCACGGCCGGAGCGAACGTGTCGGTCCGTATGTGGTCGGGAAAGAAGACGTTGAGCCCTTTGGCACCGCCGAAGAACATCTCGCCGCTCGGGCTGCGAAAGGCCGAGCGGTACGAGAAGATCGTGCTCTGCAGGCCATCTTCCACGCCGTAGTTGCGGAAGGTGCCGCTCTGCGGATCGAGCCGACTCAGACCGTTGCTGGTCGACAGCCAGAGATGGCCGGTGTCGTCCTGCAGAATGCTGAGTACCTGGTCGCTGGCGAGCCCGTCGACTTCGCGGTAGTGGGTGAACCGCCGAGTGTCGAGCTCGAGCCGATCGAGCCCAGCGTCGCCGGTCGCGATCCACAGCGAGCCTGCCGGGTCAGCATGGAGAAAGGTGACGGCATCGCTGGCCAGGCTGTTGGTGTCCGTCGGATCGTGTCGCAAGTTCAATGGATTCGCCGTGGCGTCGCCGTCGACGAGAGCGAACAGCCCATGGCCCTCGGCGCCGATCCAGAGCGTCCCTGAGGAATCTTCGGTCAGGGGATCGACAGCAATCTCCTGATCATCGACCAACGGACGGCGAATGAAGCCGTCGTTAGCCGGGTCGAAGTGGCTCAGACCGCTCAGGGTTGCCACCCAGATCGTTCCCTGTCGGTCCTCGTAGACGTTCATCACCGCTTCGCTGTCGAGGCTCGAGGGGTCCCGAGGGTCGGGTCGGTAGACGGTGAAGTCGTAGCCTTGCGGGGCCATTCGGGCCAAGCCGCTCCAGGTCGCGACCCACAGGGCTCCGGTGCGATCCTCGCAGAGGGCCTGTACGGTGTCGTCGGGCAGGCTCCGTGGGTCTTCCGGATCGGGTTGATACTGGCGAACCCGCCCCTGCTGGCGGTCGAGGCGGTTGAGACCCTTGTCCCAGGTGCCGATCCAAAGGGCCCCCGATCGATCCTCGAGAACCGCTGCGACGTTGCTGTCGGTCAGGGTGTCGGCGCGGCCAGGCTCCCGGCGGTAAGTGGCGAACTGCTCGCGGCGGCGGTCGTACTTGTTGAGGCCCACCCACGTGCCGGCCCACAGGATGCCGCTCGCATCTTCGAAGATAGTCCGTATGCGATCGCCGGAAAGACTCCATGGGTCGGCTTCCTCGTGCACATACTGGGTCGGCAGGCCGGGCTCGGGTGGGATGCGAATCAGGCCGGCGTTGAGGGTGCCGACCCAAAGCTCGCCGGTGCGGTCCAGATAGAGCTCGAAGATCCTCTCCGACGCCAGGTCGACCGCGCCCTGGCGGTAGGGGGTAAACGTCCCGGTTCGTGGGTCGAAGCGATTCAAACCCTGTCCCGTGCCGATCCACAGATCGCCGCTGGCGTCCTCGCGGATGGCGTTGACGATGGGGTGGCTCAGACTGTGCGGATCGGTCGGGTCGTGACGGTAGCTCCGAAACGTCGCCGACTCGGGATCGAAGAGATCGAGCCCGCCGTAGGAACCCACCCAGAAGCGGCCTTGACGGTCTTCTTCCAACGCCAACACGCGGGGGTCGCTGAGGCTCTGCCGATTCGCCGGGTCGTGCATGAAGCGGCGAAACGTGCCGTCCGACTCGAGCCGGTTGAGGCCATTCAGGGTGGCGAACCAGAGGCGTCCATTGCGATCCTCGAAAATCGTATCGATCTCGTTGCTGCTCAGACTGTGCGGGTCTTGCGGATCGTGGCGGTAGTGGATGAAGCGCTCCTCACCCCGGTGGAAGCGGTCGAGCCCGCCCGCGGTGGCGACCCACAGCTCACCCTGGGCATCCTCGACGACGGCCACGACCAGGTTGGCGGAGATCGAGTCGGGATCTTCGGGATCGTGCAGGAAGACGCGAAAGCGATAGCCGTCGTATCGGTTCAGGCCATGGTGGGTGCCAAACCAGAGAAATCCCTGACGATCCTGCTCGATGGCATAGACCGCGCTATGCGACATGCCACTCTCGGTCGAGAGATGCTCGAAGCGTACCGCCGGAGTCTGGGCTGGGAGGGCGCCTGCGGAGGCGAGGCAAACCAGCAAGACAGCCATGCGGCGGCAGATCTGCTGCACGGTCGCTGGACCTCTAGTTTTCCTCTTGGTCACTCTGCGACAGACCTCTCCCATCAGGGCGAAGGGGACAGCGGCTGGCCAGAGCTCGAATCGATCGACCCATCTCCGCCGCGGCAACATGCCGCAGGGTTTGTGAGATCGAGCCCTGGTCGCCCCCCTTGCGCGGTCACGGTCGTCCGAAGGCTCAAGGTTACCGAGATCAGGGGGTGATTGACAGGTCTACTGCCTGGAGCACGATCCAAGTCGGAGCGGTTGGCTCGGCACGATCTGACCCGGCACGATTCGACGCGGCACATCCGACGCGGCACGGTCGAGTCGACGTAGGGAGCGCGCGCGGTTCCCGCGCTCTTGCAGACTCTAGTCTTCGTGCAGCGCCTGCATCGGCTCGATCCGGGCCGCTTGTCGGGCCGGGCTCCAGGCGGCAACGGTCGCGACCACCAGGATCACAGCCGCCGTCGCGATCTGCGCTGTCGAGGAGGTGTCGACGAGACCGGCAAGAAAACCCTGGGCGAGGTGGAGCAGGCCGACGGCAGCGACGGCACCGACGCCCAAGCCCGCGGCGACGGGGAGCAGGCTGTTGGCCAGCTCGCGGCGAGTCAGATCGTTGGCCTCGGCGCCCAGTACCTTGCGAATTCCGATCTCTCGGACCCGGCGCAGGACAGACCAAGTCACGGTGCCGTAGACGCCGACCGACATCAACGAGATGGCGAGAGCCGCGAACAGGCCGGTCAAGAAGGTGTTGAAACGGTGCTGGTCGAGCTCCCGCCGGTGGATGTCGGAGGCTGAAGTCACCTGCACCACAGCCTCCGGCGCGAGCGCGCGGATTTTGGTCTGTAAGGCGTCGCTCACCGGCTGGGGATCAGCCGCCGTCCGGAGGATCAAGGTGTCGACCAGCATGGGGCTGAGCCAGGAGGGGTGGTAGATCTGCGGGCGATCGGCAGAGTAGAGGGCGCTCTCGCGGACGGCCGGCGTGACACCGACGACGCGGTGCCAGTGCTGACCGGCCTGGCGGAAGCGGGCTCCGATCGGGCTCGTTCCCGGCCACAGGCGCTGGGCCAGGGTTTCGTCGATCACCGCTACTCTCTCCGTCGCCTGCCGATCTGTTGTGAGGAAACCGCGTCCCGCAAGAAGCGGTATCTTCAGGGTGCGAAAATACTGCGGCCCGGCCATCGTAAGACGCACCAGCTGCGGCGTCGTGTCGACCCCGGTCGGTTGCCCTTCGATCTCCAGAACACCCTGCGCCACGCCGGACTGGGAAGGCAGGCCACTGGCCGGAGTGATCCAGGAATCGCTCGGAAACGGCGTGCTCATAAGTTCGTCCAGGAGCCCGCCCAGGGTCTCCCCGCGAGCGAGCGCATTCCCCTGCGGCGGTAGCTCGATCTTCAGCGCTCGCACGTTCTGCACCGTGTAACCGAAGTCGATCGCCCCCAGACGGCGGAGCTCCTGGCCGATGAGAAGTGCGCCGAGAAGCAAGCAGAAGGACAATCCAGCCTGGCATCCCACCAAGACACGGCACGAGAGGCGGCCTCTTATTCCCTTGGCGAGGGAGGTGCCCTGAAAGGCGGTGCTCAGTTCGGGCTTCGACCCACGCAGAGTCGGTGGGAGGCCGAACAAAAGGGCGGTCAAGGCCGCAAGCGTGGCGTTGAAGGCCAAGACGCTGCGGTCGAGCGACAGGCCTTGGAGGTGATCGAGGGTCGAAGGTGCGAGGGTCAGAATCACATCGAGGGACCACCAGGCCACCAGCAGACCGGCGAGGCCGGCCAACGTCGCTAGGACCAGGCTTTCGGCAAACAGTTGACGCGACAGACGCCAATGACTGGCGCCGAGCGCTGCCCGAGTCGCCAGCTCGTGCTCCCTGGTTTGGCCCTGCGCCAGCAGCAGCAGAGCGACGTTGACACAGGCGATCAGCAGCACGATGCCAGCTGCCGCCTGCAGCCAGAGGATCGGTTGGCGGACCTTGCTGTGCAAGCGCTCTGCCAGAGGCCAGAGCAGAGCCCTCTGGTGAGGCTGCCGACCTCGATCGGAGAGCAAGCCGGTCAGCTCGTCCTCCGAGGCTTGAACCGAGGCACCGGGCTGCAGACGAGCGAAAGCAACGACCGGTATCGAGTCGGCCAAGGGATGTCGGATGAGCGGGACGAACAGAGCTGCGCCAGGCGATTCGACGAAGCGGAAGCGGGGCGGCAGCACGCCGATCACCGAATGGGACTCGCCATCGAGATCGAAGCGGCGTCCGAGGATCTGCGGATCGGCCCCGAAGCGACTACGCCAGGTCTTGTCACTCAAGACGACCACACGGTGCGAGCCGGGCTCGGACTCCTCTGCCGTCGCGGCACGGCCCAGCCGCAATGGGCTGCCGAGAAACTCGAAAAAGCCCGACGAGACCCGAACGCCCTCGACCGCGACAGGGTCTTGGCTATCAATATTGAGGTGCAACGAAGCACGCTGGAACGCCGTCGCGCCGTCGAGGGACTTGGCCTCGTCGCGCCATTGGTGGAACGTCCCGTTGCTGAGCTGCTGTCCCATCCAATTCGAGCCCTCGCCCGACTGCGTCTTCAGCTCGACCATCCGATCGCCACCCGGGTAGGGCAGCGGATCGATCACCACGGCCTCGAAAAGAGTGAAGAAGGCGGTATTGGCGCCGATACCGAGCGCCAGGGTCAGGAGTGCCGCGACAGTCAGCTGACGGCGTCGCGTGAGACTGCGCACGGCCAGTCGTAAGTCTTGCCACCATCCCTCCATCAGATCCTCCGGAAAATAGACGTCGTTTGTCGTTGGAATCAACGGTCATCGCATGTCTGCCCTGAGGAGCAATTGCCATACCAGGCGAAAGTCAGTCTCGCGGCCGCCCAAGAAGGGTGCCTGGGCACCGGGTGTCCCGTGGTTGGGAACCCTCTGGCCGAAATCGCACAGCCTGAGGCGCTACCGGCTCAACGTTGCGTCGAGGTGGCGGACGACCCCCACCAGCCCGGTCGTCACCCGTGCCATGGCCTCGACGTCGAGAGTGTCGGCGGTATCGGTCGCCTCGTGGTAGTTGGCGTTACGGAAGAGAGCAGTGCCGGAGACGACGATGCCGGGATAGCCGGCCTGCCAGAACGACCAATGGTCCGACCAGCCGATCCCGGGGACGATCGCCGGAGCCACCATACCTTCAGACGGAAACCTTACACTCTGACGGAAGCCCCGGATCGACTGGCGAACCAGGCTGCGGGACCGGAGGTCGCCGGCGAAGCCGACGAAGTTGGCCGTGTCGGGTAGGAGCCAGCCGAGCAGGCGCGACGGGTACCTCTGACTGCCGGCGGTGCTTGAGTAGTAGCCTAGGCATTCGAGGGAGAGCATCGCC
>JBCCGX010000547.1:0-6722 GCA_039029035.1 Acidobacteriota bacterium
ATCGCTATCAGCCGTGGCCTCGCCGCAGCCCATGCCCAGGGTGTCGTGCACCGCGACGTCAAACCCGGCAACGTCCTGCTCGGCCGCGACCGGTCGATCAAGGTCACCGACTTCGGCGTCGCATTGATGATGAGCTCTCTCGCCTCCGGTGAAGGCAAGATCTTCGGCACCCCGGGCTACCTGCCGCCGGAGACCCTGATGAGCGAAGGCTACGGCGAGGCCGGAGACCTCTTCGGCCTCGGGGTCATTCTCTACCAGTGTCTGACCGGTGAGCGGGCTTTTCGGGGCTCCAACATCCACCAACGGATGGTCAGCACCCTCAACGACGTGATCATCCCACCCAGCGCCCTGGTCGCCGACGTGCCGGAGGAGCTCGATCACCTGCTCCTGCACCTGCTCGAAAAGAAGCCGGAAGATCGCCTCGCCGACGCCCGCGAAACAGCGGCGCGCCTGACGGCCATCGGCGGGCCTGGACTGGACTGGGCACCGCCGATGGATGCCCTCGAGCATCGCGTCCAAGGCCCGGCCGAAGAGGCCGAATCGGTACTCGTCGAGCCACTCGAAAACTGACCGTGCGAGGCGGCGGAGCGTCATGTTCTGCGATACAATCTCCAATCAGATTCTCTAAACAGCGGTGACTTGGCAGCTGATCGAGTGATGAACGAAGCGACATGGTGCCTGGAAGGGTACGTCGACGAGAATCGGGAAGTGTGGCGAACGATGGTCCACAAAGTCCCGTTTCAGGTCGGCCGAAGGGCGGACTCCGACCTCGTCCTCCCTTTCGGCCGTGTGTCGCAGAAGCACGCCGAGATCTTCCAGCGCCAGGATGCCCTCTGTCTGCGCGACATGGGTTCCACCAACGGCACCTTCGTCAACGGTAAACGGGTGGTCGAAGCCTGTGCGCTCAAGGACGGCGACGTCGTGCACTTCGCCGACCACGAATTCCGCCTGGTCACGTTCTCGACCCTGCAGCCGCCTTCGGCGACCCAGACACTGCGTCTCGACGAGTTCCAGCTCCCGTCGCGCAACTTCGACCGGCTGCGCGAGTTCAAGGAGATGCTCGATGGCAACAGGCCTCGAGCCGTCTTCCAGCCGCTGGTGCGCCTCGACGACGGTCAGATCATGGGCTACGAAGTGCTCGGCCGAGGCGAGCTCGCCGGGGTCGAGACACCGCCCAACGAGCTCTTCTACCTGGCTGAGGCGCAAGGGCTGGAGATCGACTTGAGCGCCGCCTTCCGCAACAAAGGGGTCGAGGAAGGCTCTCACCTCCCCGGCGAGCCGGCGATCTTCGTCAACTCCCACCCCTCCGAGCTCACCCGGAGTAATCTGCTGCTGGCCTCGCTGGAGCAGCTGCGCGCCCGCCACCCGGAACAGAATCTCGTCCTCGAGATCCACGAGTCCGCCGTCGCCGACATGTCGGTCTTGCAGGCGCTGCGCTCCGATCTCGAGAAGCTCGATATCGGCATTGCGTTCGACGACTTCGGCACCGGCCAGGCGCGCCTGCTGGAGCTCACCGACGTCTCGCCGCAATACGTCAAGTTCGATCGCATCTGGGTCAAAGACCTGCATCGGGCGACCCGCCAGCGCCTCGACATGGTCGAGACCCTCACCAAGATGGTGACCAACATGGGGATCGAGACGATCGCCGAAGGCATCGAAAGCCAGGACGAAGCCGATGCCTGCTCGGAGGTCGGTTTCGACTACGCCCAGGGCTACCATTTCGGCCGCCCGTCACCGGCGAGCGTCTTCGCCACGGTGGCCGGATAACGGCGCCTCCAGATGAGTAGCGCACGACAGCCGTACCTGACCTCGCGGCTGCAGGGCTTCGGCACCAACGTCTTCACCGAGTTTTCGGCCCTGGCCCAGCGCCACGACGCGGTCAATCTCGGCCAGGGCTTTCCCGACTTCGATGGCCCCGACTTCATCAAGGACGCGGCGATCCGGGCGATTCGAGAGGGTCACAACCAATACTGCCGGATGAGCGGGATCCCGGCGCTGAACCAGGCGGTCGCGGCGCACCAGAAGCGCTTCTACGACCTGGACTACGACCCCGATCGCCAAGTGACGGTGATGAACGGCGCCACCGAATGCCTCTTCGCCACCTTTCAAGCCCTGTGCGAGGTGGGGGACGAAGTGATCTACTTCGAGCCCTTCTACGACTCTTACCGTGCCGGTGTAGCGATGGCCGGCGCGGTGGACAAACCGATCACCCTGCGCTCGCCCGATTTCACCTACTCTCCCGAAGAGCTCGAGCGCGCAATCGGTCCGAAGACCCGCCTCCTGCTCCTCAACACGCCGCACAATCCCACCGGCCGGGTCTTCTCCCGCGCCGAGCTCGAGCACCTCGCCGACCTCTGCCGCCGGCACGATCTGCTGGTGATCTCGGACGAGGTCTACGAGCACCTGGTCTTCGACGGTGAGCACATTCCCATCGCCACCCTGCCGGGCATGTACGAGCGCACCCTGACCCTCTCGTCGACCGGTAAGACGTTCAGCATGACGGGCTGGAAGATCGGCTACGTCTGTGCTCCCGAGCCTCTGACCCACGCGGTACGCACCGCACACCAGTTCATCACCTTTTGCAACAGCGCCCCCCTGCAGCCCGCCATGGCCGAAGCCTTGATGGCCGACGACGACTTCTTCCATCAGTTTCTGGCCGAGTACCGCGAGCGTCGCGACCGCTTGTGCGACGGTCTCGCCGACGTCGGCTTTGGCGTCCAACCGCCTGCCGGGACTTACTTCGTCGTTGCCGACATCCGGCCCCTGGGCTTCGACGACGATGTCGAGTTCTGCCGCATGCTGCCGGAAAAGGTCGGCGTCGCCGCGATCCCGCCGACCGCCTTTTACGTCAACAAGGCGGCGGGCCGGCACCTGGCCCGCTTCGCGTTCTGCAAGAGCCTGGATTTGCTCGACGAGGCGATTCGCCGGCTGCAGCCTCTGCGGACGAGCTGAAAGGACCTGACGATGAAGATCGCCGCTCTGCAGAGCGACATCGCCTGGGAAGATCCTCAGGCCAACTTCGCCGCCGCCCGGTCCTGGATCGCCGCCGCTGCCACCGCCGGAGCACGCCTGGTCGTCCTACCGGAGATGTACTCCTACGGCTTTTCGATGGCCACCGAGCGCATCCGGGAACCGGTCGACGGTCCCAGCACCCGCTTTCTGATCGACGAAGCGGCACGCCATGGCTTGTGGCTCGCCGGCTCACTGCCCGAGCGCCCGGCAGGCGCCGACCGGCCGTACAACACCCTCGTCGTCGCCGGCCCGGCGGGCGAAATCCATCGCTACCGCAAGATCCACCCTTTCTCCTACGCCGGCGAGCACGAGCACTATCTGCCGGGCGACAACTTCGTCACGGTGGAGATCGAAGGGGTCCGCTGCACCCTCTTCGTGTGCTACGACCTGCGCTTTGCCGACGAGTTCTGGGCCACTGCCGAGAGCACCGACTGCTACCTGGTGGTCGCCAACTGGCCGGCGACCCGGCGCCACCACTGGATGAGCCTGCTCCTCGCCCGGGCGATCGAGAACCAGGCCTACGTCGTCGGCGTCAACCGGGTCGGCGAGGGCGGCAAGCTGCGCTACACCGGCGACAGCCGGATCATCGATCCGATGGGCGAGATCCTCGCTGCGGGCGCCTGCGGCGAGTCCCTGCTCGTCGCCGACATCGACCCCGCGATGGTCCGAGAGACCCGGGAGCAACTTCCGTTCATGCGCGATCGTAGGTAGCGCCATGAGCCAACACCCGACCTTGCAGCACGTCATCGACGCCCGACGCGTCATTGCCCCTTACGTCCACCGCACGCCCCTACGCCACTACCCCGGCCTGAGCGAGCTGCTGGGGGCCGAGGTGCACGTCAAACACGAGAACCACCAGGTCACCTGCGCTTTTAAGGCGCGCGGTGGCGTCAACCTGGTGTCGCGACTGGACGACGAGGCGCGCCGCAAGGGTGTGGTGACCGCCTCCACTGGCAACCATGCCCAATCGATCGCCTTCGGCGCCAACACCTTCGGCATCCCGGCGACGATCTACATGCCCGAAGGCTCCAATCCCGGCAAAGTCGAAGCCGCGCGCCATCTCGGAGCGCAAGTCGTCTTCCATGGCCAAGACTTCGACGACGCGCGGCTCGAGGCCGAGAGGGTCGCGCAGGAAAGTGGCAAGCGCTACATCCACTCCGCCAACGAGCCCGATCTGATCGCCGGCGTCGGCACCGCCACCCTCGAAATCCTCGAAGACCTGCCCGAGGTCGACGTGATCTTCGTTCCCATCGGCGGCGGCAGCGGGGCCTGTGGCGCCTGCATCGCGGCCAAAGCGATCAACCCGAAGATCCGCGTCATCGGTGTGCAGGCCGAGAAAGCACCCGCCGCCTACGAGAGCTGGAAGCAAGGTCAACCCGTCGCTCTCGACCTGATGGAGACCGCCGCAGAGGGTCTCGCCACCCGCGTCGGCTTCGAGCTCACCCAGAGCATCCTCCGCGAGCTGCTGGACGACTTCCTTCTGGTTTCCGAAGAAGACATCCGAGAGGCCGTCGGCATCTACCTCGAGCAGGCCCACACCCTGGCCGAGGGTGCTGGCGCCTCCTGCCTGGCAGCAGCACTGAACGTCAAGGACCAGATCCAAGGCCAACGCGTCGTGCTGATTTTGAGTGGCGGTAATATCTCGCCGGCCCAACTGGCGGAAGTCCTCCGCAACGGATCCTGATCGATCTCTGCAGAGGCCGATCGATCGCAGGCTCGGAGCCTTGGGCCGTCGGGGCGCACAGGCGCGCCCCGAGGGTCGAAAACAGTCAAGGGCTGCAGGTTGGCGCCGGCACGAAGTAGGGATCTTGAAAGAGCCAGTCTTCGAGTGGCGCGCCGAGGGTGCCGATACCCTTGACCACGCCGGCCGTGTGGTCCACTCGGCCACTCACCAGCGTGATTCCCGGGCTGGTGACGAAGTTGTCTTCATAGGTCAACGAAGTGTTGGCGAAGCGCAGACCCAGGAAGGGTTGCTGCGTGTAGTCGGTGACGTCGGCGCCGGAGAAGAAGCCGTGGAAGCGGTAGTAGTAGTTGCCGATGTTGCCGATCGAATCGTTGACAATGGCCTCGTAGCCTGGCCACGGGACGAACGAATCGGTGACTTGGGAGATCGGCTTGACTTTACGCGTCAGGTTTGTGCCCGCGACGGTCACCGCCGAGCCGTTGCCCGGCTCCTTGGCGTTCGTACCGTGCAGGGTCTCGCCGAAGACCTTCTGGAACTCGCTGCCCTCGGTCTGGCGCATCGTCCAGCCGATCAGCCCTTTCTTGCAGGCGGTGATTCGCACCCAGCCGTCGAAGACCCCGGGAGCAGGGTAGTTGGGTGACGCTGCCATGCCGGGGCCGATCACTGCCGGCTTGCCGGGCGCCATCGTGGTGAGGGTGTCGGTCGATAGCGTCACGCCGTCACGATCGAAGTAGCGGATCGTCACCGGGCCCACGTCGACGCTCGACGTGTTCCAAATTCCGAGCAGAGTCGTCACCCCAGGGTTGCCGGTCTGGTAGGTGAATTCCGGGCTGACCAGGACCTTGCGATTGGTGTTGGCCATCATCGCCGAGCCCATGCGGAAACGGGCACCAACATCCAGGAAGGGGCCGTCCGGGTCGTCCTGACCGTCCGCGTCGGGGCCGAAGAAGTTGGTCAGTAGGACCTCTCCGACCAGCGGCAGACCGCTGGTCGACACTGCCTCCACCAGGTAGTAGGCGTTGAACGCTCCACTGCCGGTATAGATCTGCGACGCCAGGTTGTTGAAATTCGACGTATCGAGCACCGCACCGTTCGGCGCCAGATTGTAAGTAAACGGCCCCAGGACGAAGCCGGTGTTCGAGGTGTAGGTGATGTCGACGGTGTTGGGCTGGCTTGTCGGGTTGCGCACCCAGACCGTCGGCAAGACGCCGTTCAAGAAGGCGTTGGCAGCCGGCGCCTGGTTGGTGACCGGAACGGGGCCCAGCTGCACCTTGGTCTTGTTGTCCTGCCGAACCTGCAGCTGCTGCATCGAGGTGGCACCCGGCGTCATCGGATCGGGGTCGCAGATCGCTCCTCCCAGCAGGCCGTAGGCATGGTGGAGGGTGCCACCGACGACCGGAATATCCGAGGTGATCAGCGCCGAGCCCAGGCCCGGGGTCGCCGAGCTGGAGTGCTGCAACGCGATGGCGGAGACGTTGATGCTGCCCTCTGCCGGCACCAGAGCCGCGGTCGCGGGCAGTGGCGTGCCCTGCAGATCGAAAAACTGGATGTTGACCGCCGCCTGCTGGGTCGGGCTCAAGTTGTTGACCACCACCAGACTACGGAAATCGTCGTAGAACAAGGTTCCGGCAGGCTCCCAGAACAGCCCTGGGGCGTGCTTTTCGGTCGACGGCTCGCCTTGCAGGTGTGTCGCCGAGTGCAGGTAGAAGTACTCCGGGTGCTCGAAGTCTTCATCTGGCCGGTCGGTTGTTCCGGTCGGCTGCGGATCTACCGTCAGGGCACAGAAGAGCTCGAAATCCTCTTCGGCCTGGAAGATTGTGCCGCCTTGACCGGATGCAGCCCCAGCGACGACGAAACCGAGCAGCGCGCACACCATCAACGGAAAGGCTCGCGAGGCACCGCATCGCAAGCATGGATAGAGTTTCCCTCTAGTCATTTCGGACGCTCCTTTCTTGACCGAATTCATGGGCTCCACTCCAGGCGGCCGTTGATCGACCGCACGCCTCGTGGCATCCGGGCGGAGCTC
>JBCCGX010000548.1:0-6716 GCA_039029035.1 Acidobacteriota bacterium
GGCGTCCAGCTCGTCACCACGGTGCTCTCCGTCGGCCCGTAATGGTTGACCAGGTCGAAGGGCAGGGCTCTCTCGGGGCTGTGATGGAGCTTGTCGCCCCCGGTCAAAAGAGCCCGCAGGGATAGCCGCGGCGGCAGGGGCTCGGTCAATAAGGCCTCCGCCAGCGGTGTCGGGAGAAACGACAGGGTGATGCCCCGAGCCGCCAGCCAGGCCAGCAGATCGGGAGGAGAAGCGACGGTCGAAGACGCCGGAATGTGGAGCGTGGCGCCGGCCGTCAGGTTGGGCCAGATCTCCCACACCGAGGCGTCGAACCCCGGCGACGCCACAAGCGTCGCCCGGTCGCCCGGCGCCACCCGGTAGACCTCCTGGTGCCAGGTGATCAAGTTGAGCAGTCCGGCGTGCCGCAGCTCGGTGCCCTTGGGCCGGCCGGTCGATCCCGAGGTGTAGATCAGGTAGGCCAGGTTCTCCCCCACCGCGCCGCCCGTCAGGTTCCCCCGCAGGGCGGCCAACGAGGGAGCCTCCTCGCTGCCGGCGGCTAGGGAGCCGGCGCCGTCGAGACCGATCACGGCCGGCGAGCTCTCCAGCCGCAGCTCCTGCGACAGCGGCGGCTCCGTGACCAGGATCGGCACCCCGGCGTCGTCGACCATGAAGGCCAGGCGCTTCGCCGGCTGGGCCGGGTCCAGCGGCAAGTAGGCGCCGCCTGCCTTGAGCACCCCGAGGACCGCGGTCACCAGCTCCGGCGAGCGCTCCAGCAGCACCCCAACCACCACCTCGGGCGCGACCCCGCGGCCGCGCAGCGCACGGGCCAGCCGGTTCGCCCGGCGGTTGAGCTCCCGGTAGGTGAGCCAGCGCTCGCCCCAGACCAACGCCACCGCCTCGGGGGCCTGCTCCGCCTGGGCTTCGAAGAGCTGGTGAGCGCACGCTTCGGCCGGACTCGAAGCCGTCGCGTTCCACTCCCGGAGCAACGCCTGCCGTTCCGGCGGCGACAGCATCGGTAAGTCCGAGATCCTGCGCTCCGGGTCGACCACCACCGCCTCTAAGAGAGCCTTCAGATGACTCAGCATCCGGGCTACAGTCGTGGCGTCGAAAAGATCCGTGTTGTAAGACAGCACGCCGCGAATCCCGGCGCCCGTCTCCACCACCTCGAGGCTCAGATCGTAGGTCGCGGCGGCGAGCTCACTACGGTAGGGGGCGATGTTGAGGCTTGGCGAGCCGTCGGGCACCGGAGCCTGCAATCGGCGCGGCTGCATGGCGAACATCACCTGAAAGATCGATGGGTAGGAGAGACTGCGCTCCGGCTGCAGCTCCTCGACCAACCGCTCGAACGGCAGATCCTGGTGCTTGTGGGCGTCGAGCACCGCGCGGTGTACCCGGGACAGAAAGTCGCCAAACGTCGAACCGCCCAGGGTACTGCTGCGCACCACCAGCGTGTTGGCGAAAAAGCCGATCAGCCCTTCGATCTCCACCCGATCGCGGCCGGAGATGGGGATGCCAACGCACAGGTCCGGCTGCCCCGAAGTACGCCCGAGCAAGAGCTTGAACACCGCCAGAAGGGCCACGAACAGCGTCGTTTCCTCGCTGCGGCTCAGGGTTTTCAGGGCCGATGTCAGCTCGGCGCCCAAAGCGATCCCCCGGACGCTGCCGCGGTAGGACCGGATTGCCGGCCGCGGCCGGTCGGTGGGCAGGTCCAGCCGCGGCGGCAGACCCGCCAGCTGCTGGCGCCAGTAGGCCAGCTGGTCTGCCACCAGTTGGCCGTCGACCCGCTGACGCTGCCACAGGACGAAGTCGCCATACTGGATCGGCAGCTCCGGCAGAGGGGATGGACGCCCTCGGGCAAAGGCTTCGTAGAGCGTCTGCACCTCCCGCAGAAGGACCTCCATCGACCATCCGTCGGTCACGATATGGTGCAAGGACAGGGCGAGAACATGATCCTCGGCGGTGAGCCTGAAAAGGGAGCAGCGCAGCAGCGGATCACAGACGAGGTCGAAGGGTCGCCGGTTCTGCTCCCTCAGCAGCCGCCGGGTCTCGGCATGTTGCCGGCTTTCCGGCAGACGGCTCAGGTCGATCCGCGGGATCCTCAGGCCAGGCGCCGGCCGCACCACCTGGAGCGGCTTGCCATCGACGGCCGAGAAACCGCTGCGCAAGGACTCATGGCGGCGGACGATCTCGCCGAAAGTCCGCTGCAGCGCCGCCACGTCGAGGGGGCCCTGCAGGCGTCTCGAGACCGCGATGTGATAGGCGGGATCTTCGGGCTCCATCTGGTGCAGGAACCACACGCGCTCCTGGGCGAAGGTGAGAGGGAACGAGCTGCGCTTCTCGGTGCGCGGCAGGATCGGCAGATTCGACGCCGCCAGACCGCGGTCCTTGAGGCGGTGCTGCAACAGCTCCCGCTGCTGGGGAGAAAGGGAAGCGAGTCGCTTCGACAAGCCTCTCATGCACCCCTCCCCAGGGAAGGATCCGACAGCACGGAGACATCCTCTCTCCGCTGCCGGAGCTCCTGTTCGATTTCCTCTTCGGACATCTGCTCGAGCTCGCCCACCAGTTCGTCGAAGGCGAGCAGATCTTCCTCCGCCTCCGCCCCCGGACCCTCGATCAGCGCCACGAGCTCCGCCACCGTCGGCGCCGCGAACAGATCCGGCATCGAGAGCTGCACCGGAAAACGTTCGCGCAGGCGCGCGATCAGCTGCAAGCCGAGGAGGGAATCGCCCCCGAGATCGAGGAAATTGTCATGGATGCCCACCTGCTCGATGCCCAGCAGAGTCTGCCACAGGCCGGCGACCGCCTCTTCGGTCTCACCGCGCGGCGCGACGTAGGCCTGGCTCAGCTCAGGCCGCGGATGGCTCGCCGCCCCGTCGCCCTGCCCGCGGTTCCAGTGCTCCAGATGGCTCCTGGCCGTGAGCCGCCGGTTGCTCTCGACGAGGGCGCGGAAGTCGCGTGGCGTCACCACCAGCTGGGGCGCTTGCGAACCGAGCGCCCGGACGAGCGCGTCGACGCCTTCCGGCGGTGAGATGCCGAGACGCACGAGCTCCTCGCGCCCCCCGGCGAGCAGGTGCGGTGCCGGAGCAACCCCCATACCGACCTGTTGCCAGATATCCCAGTTGATGGAGATCGTCATGGTGTCGCCGTCCCCGCTGCGCGCCTGCGCGAAGGCATCCTGGAAGGCGTTGGCTGCGCAATAATCGACCGCACCGACGGCGGCGAGAATGCCACTGAGCGATGAGCAGAGAACGAAAAAATCGAGCTTGTCGTCAGCCAGCAGCTCAGCCAGCACCAGGGTGCCGTGGACCTTCGGCGCGAGCACCTCCATCGCCGTCTCGGGCGTCTTGATCTGAGCGATGCCGCCGCCGGCGACGCCCGCGGCGTGAATCACGCCATGAATCTCACCGCAGCGCTGGCGCGCGGCGGCAACCGCGGCGGTCATCTGACGGCGGTCGGCGACATCGGCCGAGAGCGCCAGCACCTCCGCGCCCAGCTCCTCGAGCTCGCGGAGCTTGCGCAGCTTGCGGCTCACCGGATCGTCCTCCGGGTGGCTCGCGAGCCATTCCGGCCACCGCGCCCGTTCGGGCAGCGGCGAGCGGCCCACCAGCACCAGGCGCGCCCCGACTCTGCGTGCCAGGTGCTCGGCGAAGACCAGGCCCATGCCGCCGAGACCGCCGGTGATCAGGTACGTTCCCCGCGGCCGCAGGAGGGCTCCGCTCTGCTCCGCCAGCCGCACCGGCTCGTACTCCGGCAGCCAGCGCCGGGTCCCGCGGTAGGCCACGACCCAGTCCGCCGCCCCCGAGGTCAACTCCTGAACGAGCTGGCCGACCAGGCGCTCGTGGCGGCGGTTCCCGTCAGGCCAGGCGACGTCGATGCTCCGGCAGCTGAGGTTCTCGATTTCCTGGGGCAGGACGTAGCAAGGCCCCAGGATCAGCGCCTGCTCGGGCCGTACCTCCTCCTCGCCGCCGACGTCGTGTAGGCCGTGGGTAAGGACCGCGATCTCAACAGGACTTTCGAGCACCTCGGCGGCGAGCGCCTGGGCGAGGTAGAGCAGGCTGAAGAAGCCGCGCTCGAGGGTTCTCTCGGTACGCGCTGTCAGATCGTCCGAGACCGCGCTGGGCGGCGTCAGGAGCCATGAGTGGACGATCTTCGCGGGGCCTTCCGGCGGCGCCGGAAGCTCGCTCAAGAGCGTCCGGTAATCGTCGGGCTGGCATGGATCGATCGTATAAGCACCCGGCGCGGTGTGTTCGAAGCTAGCGCCCGCTCGAACGCGCACCACCGGCCGCCCCGACTCGCGGAGCCGATCGATGAGGAACGCAGAGAGCTCGCTCCCGTCGTCGAGAAAGAGCCAGCTGGCGCCGTCTTCGAGCGCCGGCTCGGCCACCACCGGCAGGGAGCGTTTCCAGGACGGCAGGTAGAACCACTCGCCGACGTCGGACTTCCTGCGCGCCGGCGCCGGCGCGCCCTCTCCCGGCTCTATCCAGAACCGACGGCGCTGGAACGGATAGGTCGGCAGCCCCAGGCGCCGCCGCTGTTCGTGATTTGAAAAACCGCGCCAATCGACCGCCGCCCCGGCGAGCCACAGCTGGCCCAAGGTGCGGAGCAGGAAATCGGTGTCGGACTGCTGCTCACGCTCGTCGCCCAGCGATGCCAGCACCACCTGCTCGGCTCCACGCTCGGTATGCTGCCGGGCCGTCGTGCTGAGCGCCTGCCCCGGACCGACCTCGAGCAGGATGCGCTGCGAGCCGTCCAGGAGCTCGCTCAGACCTTCCGCAAAACGTACGGTCTGGCACAGGTGGCGCACCCAGTACTCAGGATCGGTGGCCTCTCGAGCGCGGATCCAGGTGCCGGTGACGTTCGACAGGTACGGGATCCGTGGCGGCTTGAGGGGTATCCGCCGCACACATTCGCCGAACGTCTCGGCGATCGGCTCCATCATCGCTGAGTGGAAGGCATGGCTGGTCCGCAGGCGCTGGGCGACCTGGCCGGCGGCGGCCAGCTCGACCTCGAGGCGCTCGATCGCTGCTTCCGGACCTGACACCACCGACGCGTGCGGCCCGTGAGTCGCCGCCAGCGACAGCTCCTCGCCAAGCAGCGGCGCGAGCTCGTCCTCGGGGAGCGCCACAGCCAGCATCGCGCCGGCGGGAAGCGCATCGATCAACCGCGCCCGCTCGGCGACCAGCCGCAGCGCATCCGGCAGCGACAGCACGCCGGCAACGCACGCCGCCGTGTACTCGCCGAGGCTGTAGCCCAGCATCGCTTCGGGCTCGACGCCCCACGACGACCACAGTCGGGCGAGGGCGACCTCGATGACGAAGACCGCCGGCTGGACCAGACGGGTCCGGTCGAGCCGTTGCTGCGCCGCGCCGCGCCGCCGCTGGCCACGGCCAACGAGGCGCTTGAGATCGATCTTGCCCCTTTCCGCCGGCGCCTGCGTCGTGCCCGGCTCGGGGGTCGGATAGATCACCGCGCGCAGGTCGAGCCCCATCGACTGCTGCAGCAGCTCGCAACACCGGTCGACCTCGGTGCGGAAGACCGGCTCGTGCGCGTAGAGCTCGCGCGCCATGCCAACGTAGTGATCGCCCAGACCCGGGAACAGAAAAGCCACCGGGCGGTCGCCGCGCGACTCGTGGCGTTCGAACAGACGCGCGCCGCCGCGGCGCAGGATCTCGATTGCCTCCTCGCGTTCGCGGCATACCACCATACGCCGATAAGGGAGCCGGCGGCGTCCCACCTGGCAGGTGTAGGCGACGTCGGCCAGGTCGTCTTCGGGATGTTCTTCGAGATGCGTGGCGAGGCGCTCGCCGACCACCGCCAGGGCCGCCGGCTCGACCGCCGACAGCACCAGCAGCTGCCACCGCCGCGAAGGACCCGAGGGCTGGGGCGCCGGCGCTTCTTCGAGCACCACATGGGCGTTGGTGCCGCCGAGACCGAAGGAGCTCACTCCGGCCCGTAGCGCCCCGCCGGCCGCCGGCCACTCCGCTAGAGCGGTATTGACGTAGAACGGGCTGTGCTCGAAGTCGATCTCGGGATTGGGATTCTCGAAGTGCAGGCTGGGCGGAATCTGCCGGTGGCGGAGAGCGAGCACGGTCTTGATCAGGCCGGCAATGCCGGCCGCCGCGTCGAGGTGTCCGAAGTTGCTCTTGATCGAGCCGAGGGCGCAGCGCCGCTGGGGCTCCTCGCCGAAGACCTCGGTGAGCGCCGCGGCCTCGATCGGATCACCCAGCGGCGTGGCCGTGCCGTGGGCTTCGACGTAGCTGATCTCTCGGGGCTTCACCCCGGCCAGCGTCAGGGCCTCGGAGAT
The DNA here is from genome assembly GCA_039029035.1 of Acidobacteriota bacterium. Classification (GTDB taxonomy): domain Bacteria; phylum Acidobacteriota; class Thermoanaerobaculia; order Multivoradales; family J023; genus JAAELT01. Next base: position 6,284 of record JBCCGX010000548.1, read on the forward strand.
CACCGCGGCCTGCCCTTCGACGCTGGGCGCCGTGAAACCGACTTTGCCCGCCCCGTCATTGTTGATCGCTGAGCCCTTGATCACCGCTTGGACGGCGTCGCCGTCGCGCAGCGCGTCGGTCAGGCGCTTCAACACCACGATGCCCGCCCCGTTGCCCGGCACTGTCCCCTGGGCGCGGGCATCGAACGCCCGGCAGTGCCCGTCGGGGGACATGATCCCCTCCTCCTGATAGAAGTAACCCGCCTCGCGGTACCGACTCACCGACACGCCGCCAGCCAGCGCCATGTCACACTCACCGTTGAGCAATCCCTGGCAGGCCAGATGGACGGCCACCAGCGAGGTCGAGCAGGCCGTCTGCACGTTGATGCTCGGCCCTTTGAGATTCAATTTATAAGACACCCGAGTAGGCAAAAAATCCTTGTCATTGCCAGCC
>JBCCGX010000549.1:0-6711 GCA_039029035.1 Acidobacteriota bacterium
CCTGCATCTGGGCGGCCTGTTGGAAGCCGGCAACGTTTGGCCCGACACCAGCGATGCGGAGCTCAGCGACCTGATCTATTCCGGTCTTGTGTTCGTCGGACGCCAGACCTTCATCGGACCGATGTACATCGGATACTCGCAAACCGATGGGGGCGACGACGCGTTTTACTTCTTCCTCGGTCGTGTCTTCGGGTCACCATGAGCAAACCGCGACCTCTCACCCGGCGTATCGGACAACATCTGATCGAGTACGAGGACCTGAGCCTGACGGTGTTTCTCATCGTCCTCTGCTTGCTGTCGTTCGGTCTCCTACCTTTGCTCGAGATGACCGACCTCACCAGCAAACTGATCTCTGCGGCCTACACCTTGCTTTTCGTCGCCGGTGCTTTCATCGGCGGCCTGACCGGAGGGTGGAGAGCGTTCGCGTTTTCCTTGGCCAGCGTCTCGATCCTTTCCGCCTGGCTTGGTGACGGCTCTGGGGCTGGCTTCTGGGAGACCGCGAGTCTCGTGTCCGCGACCATCTTCATGGTCTTCGTGTGCTTCCAACTGACCCGCGAAGTCTTTCGGCCCGGCGAGGTCAACGAGCATCGTATTCGGGGGGCGGTCGCGATCTATCTCCTGATCGGCTTCATCTTTGCGCTTCTTTTCGTTCTCTTCGAACAACTCGCGTCGGGTTCGTTTCGTGGCCTAGGGCCGGACGGTTTTGGTGACGATATGCACATCGCCGTCTATTTCAGCTTCGTCACCCTCACGACTCTTGGCTACGGTGACATCACGCCCGTGAGCGAGCTGGCTCAAACCCTGGTCCTCGTCGAAGCGATCATCGGCCAGCTCTTCCTCGTCATTCTCATCGGCCGATTGGTGTCCTTGTCCGCAGCAGGCACAGAAACACCGAACGAGCTCTGACGCTCGTGGAGCGCGGGCTCCCCACACTCTGAGAACCAACGCCGCTGCGCTGGGAAGCGATGCTTTGAGCAGGCTGAGCCGCAGCTCAAGCTCGCCTGAGCAGCTCAGCCCATCAAGATCTGGGTAGAACTAGCCGCCGTTGCCCATCTTGGCGGCGTTGCGGCGGATCTCCTCGAGGCGGCGCTGCAACTCGGCCTGCTTCTCGCGCATCTTGCGCTGGTTCTCCTCGATTCTCTTGGAGTAATCGTAGAGCCCCAGGTCCTTGCCGATGAGGTAGACCCGCGGGAACTTGCGCACCTCGTTGTTCTCGTCGAACTGGATGCTGCCGGTGACCCCCGGATACTCCTTCACCGCATCGCGCAGGCCGCGCGGGAGGTCGTTGGCCAGGGTGTGGCGCTCTTCCAGGGCGACGGCCAACACGTGCATGGCGTCGTAGCCCTCGGCGGCGAAGAGATCAGGGTCTTCGCCGTACTTTTCGCGGTAGGCGTTGACGAATTTCTGCACGTGGGCCTGGTCGCTGTCGGGCTCGAAGACGGTCTTGGTGAGAACGACCCCGGCTGCCGCGTCACCGACGCTGGCGATCGCCGAGGCGGTGGCGAAGGCATGGGTGGTGAGGATCCGACCCTCGAACCCGAGCTGGCGGAGCTGGGTGATCATGGACGAGATGCCGGTCTCGTAGCCCGCCAGGTAGACCGCGTCCGGTGCCAAGGTGACGACGCGGCTCATCAGGCCTTCCAGATCCGTCGTGTTGGGCGGCAATTCGATCGTCTCGACGACCTCGCCACCCTGGTTGGTGAAGGCGTCGCTAAAGGCCTGTTGGGTGCCTTCGGCGTAGCTCTGCTCTTCGGCAACGACCGCAACCGTCTTGATCTCGAGCACCCGATAGGCGAAATCGGCCATCTTGTTGCCCTCGGTGAGGTCGGAGGGCGCGATGCGGAAGAAGTTGCGCGACACCTTGGCCAGCTTGGCGCTGGTGGCCGAAGGCGAGAGCAGAACCCGATCGTATTTGTCGGCCGTGGCGATCATCTGCTCGGCCTCCATCGACACCGTGCCACCCAAGGCGGCGAAGGCACCTCCGGCGTACTGCTCGTCGAGCAGGGTGCTGGCTTTCGCCGGGTCGCTCTCGGTGTCCTTGACGTCCAACTGTAGCGTCAAGGCATAGCCGTTGGCCTGGATCTCGTCCAGGGCAAGCTCGATGCCGCGCCGGTTGGCCTCGCCATAGGCCTGGAACTCACCCGTTAAAGGCATCACAGCGCCGATCTGGATCGTGTCGCTACCGCAGCCGGAAAGAGCCAAACCGATGATCGCGGCACCGATTAGAGCCAGTTTCCGAGTTGAATGCTTCTCCATGTCTTACCTCCTTGGCTGTCGAGCCTTCCTGGCCCATCACACATTCAGCGGCCAAGCTGGGGATCATAGCCTCCTGCCAACCGTTCCTCGAGAGCGACGACGAAGCCTAACCAGCCGCCCTAAAGATTGGACAGCTCTGGGTGACAAGTCGTTCCCGCATTGGGGCGGATAGCCTACCTGATCTTTGCCATCACCGGAGCCGCTGCTTCGTTGATCCTGCCGGTACCAGGCTCATGGGCAGGTGAGCGCGGTCTGCTGGCCGCTCCCTAGCTGGATCGTCAGCCCACTGCGGAAGATCTGGAATCCACTCAGCGCCTCGCTGCCTGCGTCGAGCAGCTGCGGCCCGTTGCCTCGGCGGATGGCGGAGGCATCGATCACCAGAACACCGTCGTCTTTACGCGCTCGTTCAGAAAAGCCGTCACCGCTCAGGTCGAGCACGATGCGGTCTCGCACTCGGGTTTCCCCGAGGCTGCCGCGGCGGCGAGTGAAGGTCTCGACCGAAGCGGCGATCTCGCGCACCCCGCGCTCGTAAGCGGACTCGACCTCGCGGTCCTGCATCTGGCCATCACGGTTCTTGTCGAGCCACAGGTAGATGTAGCGCCAGTAGCGGTCGGCGGAGTTGATCTGACCGTCCTGGTTTTCGTCCAGCGGCGTGAGCGTGTTGCAGACCGAACGCGGCGTGCGTCGCTTCAGGAGGGGCAGAGGCCCCGGGGCCGTTGCCGGGTCGATCGCCGCGGTCTGCTGGGGTGGCTCGTTGAGGTGGGGCTGTGCTGCGGCGCCCGTGGTCGTCGCCGTCGGAGCGGGCGGTGGCTCGGAGGGCGGTGCGGCCGGGGTGGCGGCTGCGGTCTTCGCTGGGGTCTGCGCTGCGGCTTGGCTGGCGGCCGGGGCGGAATCAGCGGTCTGGGTCGGCGGCGCGCTAGGCGACGCAGCCGGCTCCGCAGCCCGGGACGCAGCGGCCAGGCGGGCGCGCGCGGCTTGCCGTGCCGATTCCGGCAGGCGGCGCATCAGCTCGTCGATCTGCTTTTGCAAGGCGAGGATCTGTTCGATGATCTCCTGCTCTGCCGATGTCTCGCCGGTCTCCTGCTCCGACTGTGGCTCGCCGTCGGGCGGCGGGCTCGCCGGCAGCGCGCCGGTGACGAGCCAGATGCAAACGCCGAGTAACACGATCCGTTGCGACATGAAGATGCTTTCCTTTCGAGACCTTTGCGTTACCGAGCTCAGGGTCGCTGCCGGCCTAGGTCGATTGTCCCTGTGAGGTCAGGGATAGTAACCGTGGATCGACCTGGCGCGTAGCCCGTCACGCGAGACTTTGATCTCCACCCGGCGAAATTCGTGGCGCTGGGTCTTGGGCGGTGGCTCGTAGACCAGCAGGTATTGTGACCGGAGCTCTTCTTCGATCTGGCGGTAGATGCCGTCGAGCTCGCGCACGCCGGCGATCTGGAAGAACCGGCCGCCGCTGTCGGCGGCGAGTCGCCGCAATTGCTGAGCAGTCAACGGGTCCTCGACCCCGAGGGCGATGGGGTAGGCCGCGACGCCGGCGCGCAGGGTGTACTCGAGCACCTGCTTGAACTGGAAGTCGCTGTCGACGTCCTGGCCGTCGGAGAGCAGTACCAGCGCCCGTTTGCCTTCGAGGCCGCCGAACGAATGTACCGTGTAGACCACGCTGTCGTTCAAGCGCGTGGTGCCCCAGGCGCGGAAGCCGTCGACCCCGTAGCGCAGATCCGCCACGCCGTTGGTAAAAGGCACCACCTGGCGGATGTCGTGGTTGAAGGTCATCAAGCTGGCGCGATCCTTGGGCGTCAAGACCGTGTCGAAGAAGCGTTGGGCGCTGCGGGTGGCGATCCACATCTTCTGCCGCATCGAGGCCGAGACGTCCATCAAGAGAGCGACGTTGATGGCCAGGTTCTCCACCGTGTCGAAACGGCGGATCTGCTGCGGCACGCCGTCTTCCAGCACGGTGAAATCTTCCTCTGTGAGGCCGGTCGCGAAGCGGCCGTGGTTGTCGTAGACCGAAGTGAAGAGCTCGACTAGCTGGACATCGATCTCGTCGACCGGCTGGCGTGATTGCAGGAAGACGAGATCTTCCGCCGACGCACCACTCGCCAGGGTGGCGACGGCGCGGACGTAAGTGGTCGCACCTGGGGTTGTGACCGGCAGCGTGTGGTCGAAGGGCGGCTCGTGCAGAGTCACCAGGTGGCGCTGGTCGAGGTAGAGATCGACCCGCTCGAGCACCTCGTCCCGTGGCACGTCGACCTCGACCCGAGCCCGCCGGCCGAGAGAGCCGCGCTGGGGTTCGACCAGGCGGACGGCGAATCGTGCCGACCCGGTGTTGAGGACGACGGTGTCGCGGGCGATTTCGCGCCCTTCCGGGTCGTAAGCGATCGCTTCCAGGCTCGCCTGGCGCGGCGTCCTGCCCAGGGGTAGGGTGGCGGCATAGGGGGGTTCGGCGTCGCGGCCGACGCTCGCCCCATCGAGGCGGAACTCGACGCGCTCGATCGGCCCGCCGGTGGTCACTGCGGCGATGTCGACGTCGCCGACCAGCAGTTGCTCGGCGACGGGTAAGAGCTCGATACTGGGGAAGGTGGTGAGCACGCCGACTTCCGAGCGCGTCAGGCCCGGTAGCCCGAGCCGGTAGCCTGCCGGTGCTTCGGCCTCGTTCTCAGCGAAAGGCACGGTCAGTTGGCGCCTCTCGCGCACCAGGCCCAGGCCGCTGGCCGTCTCGACCCGCAGGCTCAACGTGTAATCAGCCGGCCGCAAGCGGCGGTAGAAGTCGAGGGCGACATCGGCCCCTTCGGGCTGCGAGCCGGCAATCAGGTGGACGACGCGAAAAGTGTCGATGGTGCGCTGTCCCAGGCGGACGTCGCCGGAGATGACGATGCGATCGAACAAAAGGCCTTCGGCGTTGCGCTGGATCTCGCTGGCGGGAATCCTTACCCGGCCGCGAACGACGGTCTTTCTCTGGTATCTACCGGGAAAGGTGATCTCCTGCAAGCGGCCCGGCAGGCCGGAGTCGTCGCGCAGCTCGGCTGCCAGCTCATCGAGCCAGGCGAGGCTTGGCGGCGCGGGTGGGGCTGCCTGGCGCACCGTCTCGTGGCCCGAGGCGTTCCGCAGGGCGGCGGCGAAGATCTTCGATTCGTGGCGATTCCAGCGGAAGCACCTCTTCCCGACTGCCAGGTCGATGATCTCGTCGACCGACCAATCGCGCGAGCGAGCGGGACCGGAGAACAAGAGAGAGGAAGGCCCTTCAGCCGGCGACCAGAAGTGGAAGGGGCCGTCTTCCGATTCGCGGTAGAACACCAGATAGAAACTCTCGCCCTCACTGTCGGCCCGCTGCTGCCCGTTCCAGGATCCGTAAGACCAGATACGCAGCGGCCGGACGATGCTGGCGCATTCGGCGAAGACGACGACCCGAGCCGGCTTGCCGGCCATCATCAGGACCTGCGCCCGATCTTCTTCCATATCCTCGAAGCGGTGGCGGGCCTCTTCGTAGTTCTGTTGCCAGCGAACCAGGCCGATCGACGTGTCGCCGGCTGTCGCCTGGCGCGCTTGCCAGAATCGGCGAATGAAGAGCTCGCGCTCCAGGTCGTCGGTCAGCGCCTCGAAGGCTTGACGCTCTTGCGGGGCGATCAACTGCGAGACACTCGCCAGCCAGCGATCGTAGTACCCGTCGAGCATCGGCTTCGGCAGCTCGGCGGCTGAAGTCACCGTCCCGCCGGTTGCCCAGAGAACAACCCACGCTACAGCGAAGTAACGTCGTATCCAACGCGTTGTCGTCAGTGTCTTGTGGCCCAATGACGTCGTCGTCTCGTCCCCATCGAGATCAGCGGCGGACCGCCAGGCGAAAAGGTATCGGATGGAGCGTGCAGGCTGCGTGCCAGCCGGCGCGCTCAGTAGCAGACATTATGCACCCTAAGTCTAAGGGGCCGAAACGATATGTCTAAGGGGCCGAAACGATCGGTGCCATGGGCCTGTGTCTTCGTTCGAGGGCGCCGGCGTCCCCGAGAGCGACACCGGGACCTCCGGCTCACCGATGCGGCGGTCCGTCATCGTCGTGGCGTCGTCGACGGTAGGTCGTGCTGTCCTCAAGTCGACGGTAGGCCCCGGGGCACCGGCAGCCCGTAGACCGTCAGCTCCAGACCGCGTCGGTTGACCCGGTCGCCTGGTTCCGATGGGGCTCCCTCCGCCGTCTTCATCCGGTCGGTGGTCGACGCCGGCTCGGCCGAGTCGAGCTCGCTGAGCCCCCAGGAGGTGGCCGGAACGCGATACAGCGTATCGTGAGCGGTTGCGGCGTCGCCGGACGGCGGCCAGTCGCGTCCGGCCCGGGCGGCTTCGAAAGCACGGATTCTGGCGAGTAGGGTGCGGAGGACGGCGGCAAAGTTTTCCATGGCAATCTCCTTCGGTGAACGTTCTGTCGTCGGTCACCGTCTCACTACAGACTCTGTGCCAGTCTTGGAG
>JBCCGX010000550.1:0-6700 GCA_039029035.1 Acidobacteriota bacterium
ACCATGTCCATCGGCCAGGTCTCGCCGGTGTCGTGCATCTGAATGGCGTCGTAGGGGCAGTTGTTGGCGCAGGTCGAGCAGCCGATGCAGATCTCGTCGTCGATGTCGACCACCTCGTCGACGCCGGCGCGGTGGATCGCCCCGGTCGGGCAGCCGACGAGGCACACGGGATCGCGGCAGTGGTAGCACGACTTGGCGACCAACAGCTGGTCCACCTTGCTGCCCTCGCGCACGAAGCGCGGCCGGCCTTCGTGGGTCGCGGCGCAGGCGCGCACGCAGTCGTCACAGCGCGTACAGGCGGCGAGGTCGATCACCAGGATGCTCGAGCCTTGCACCAGGCCGCTGTCGAGGGCCACCTGGGTAAACTCGGCATGGCCGATGTTGCGCCGGCTGAAGCCGGTCTCCTTGAGCCGTGCGGCGACCCCCTGCCACACTTGCTCGCCGATCTCCGGCGACTCTTCGAGTAGCCGGTGGAACACGTGGGCCGGAATTTTGACCAGCTCGGCGTACTCCACCGAGCTCACCGTGGCCTCCCAGCGATCGAGCCCATCGACCAGGGTCTCGAGCTCGCCGAACGTCATGCCCTTGGATAAGTAAGACACGGCGACCTCACCCTCGCCGAGGCGCTGAGCGAGCTTGACGAAGCCCGAGCGCACCAGGTAGATCGCGTCGGCCGCCTCTCCTTCGCGCACCACGACCTCATCGGGGTCGCAGGAGATCAGCTCGACGACCTCTTTTAATCCCTCCAAGAAGAAGTCGTTCGAATGGCGCAGCAGCGGCGTCGACTTGAGCTGCGCCAGGAGGGTGCGCTGGCGATACAGCCGATCGACGCGTTCCTTCAGCGCCTTGGACTTGCGCTTCATCAGACGCAGCGCCGGCACACGAATCTGGAGCAGCTGACAGTCGCTGGCGGTCAGAGCGGTGATCGACTGCGGCCAGCCACTCATGGCGCCGATCTCACCGAAGAGATCGCCCTGGCCCAGCGCACTCGAGCCGCCGCGGGTCATGTCGAAATCCATCGTCGCCAGAAAAGTGATCTCGTTGGCCGAGGTGCGATGGCGGGTGGTCGATTTGGCGGGGCGTGGCTTCGTTGGCTTGGCCGGTAGGAGCGAGGTGTGCTGCGAATCGAGGGTGGGCATCATCATCGTGCGCGAGACGTCGAAGATCGGCCCCGAGCTGGGCTGCGGTGAGGCGTCGCCGGGCTCCGCGACATTTTCCAGGAAGACCTTCACCTGGCCTTCGACGATGAAGAAAGCCAGGTCGAGATAGGTTCCTTCTTCGAACAAGACCGAGCCCTTCTTCCAAGCCACCAGCGAGACATCGGGGCTGATCTTCTCGAGGAATTTGTCGTCGTAGTCCTGAAAGATCTCGAAGGCCTTGAGCTCGGCGGCGGACATCTTTTCCGAGATGGCGACGATGCCGGTGTGCATGCCGTAGGAGCTCCACCGGTCCTTGTACTGCTCGATGCGCCGGAGCATCGTCTTGGAGGGAATATCAGCCATGCTTCCTCACCTTTGCCCTCCAGGCGTTGTCTCTGGACGTACCGCACGGTAAAGCAGCTCCAGACGGTCCTTGAGCAGCCGCAGGATGTCTTCGATCGCGGTCCCTTCCTCCACCTCGGGGAAGGGAGGGAGCTCGGTGCCCAGGCCACTCGCTCCATTGCCAGAGCTCGCCGCGCGTCGATCATGCGGCCGCGCGCGCGGCGCCGCCTGCGGTCGATAGACATAGCTCTCGTCGCCAGTTGCTGTGGTGTCGGTCGCCGTGCCTTGGCCTTCGCTCGCCGTGCTGCCCGAGCCGCCGGCCGCAGCCACTCGCGTCGTCGTCGCCAAGCGCGCCAGCTGGACCTTGGGCACCGCGCCACGGGACTCGAGCTCGCTGGAGAAGACGGCGTTCAACGCCGGGGCGCCGATCGGCGGGGATTGCCAGTGGCGGATCTCGGCCATGCCGTCCACATAGTCGAAATCGACGCCTGAAGGATGACCGGAGGAAATCAACCGACGATCGGTGATGTAGTGACAGCCGGTGCAGGTCTCGGCCCGGGTCTTCAGGTTCTGGAGCTCCACCATGCCCAACTGGAGCGCGTTGATGTAGCCCGGACGCTCGGTTCCCAGGGACTTGTCTCCTTCTTGATGCGGCTCGAGAAATTCTGCCGCTGGTCCGTGGCAGCCTTGGCAGCTGACTCCGTCCTGCACCTCCCGCTTTTCGCGGCCGGTGACGATGGTGCCGTGGCAGTCCATACACAGGCTGTCACCGCGCGCCATGCGCGATGGAGAGATGCCATAGAGTCGTGCGATCTGGACGTTCTTACGGTCGCGCGCAAGGAACGGTTCGATCGCCGCGTAGTGGGGGTCGTCGAACCACCAGGCGTTCTGTTCGCCGTGACACTTCTGGCAGGTGTCGCCGCTGAGAGTGGCGAAGCGTGAGCGTGGCCGGATCCGCGGCTTGGCCTCGCCGACGGCGGGGATGGCCTCCGTGGTCACCACCGTCGTTGTTGTCGCCTGGCTGCCCGAACCAGCGGCCGGCGATCCACCCGCTGCCGGATCCGATGACGTCTCGCTGCCGGCCGCCGGATCGCCACTGGCGGCGACCGCGACCTCCGGCTCAGCCAGCTCCAGATCGTCGAACTCGTCCTCGATGAAGTCCGCCGCTTCGGCGGTGCCCTCGACGAGCGGATCGAGACTCGCCAACTGCGTGCCGTCGCGGCCGGCAAGCATCTGCTTCGTCGCCTGGCCGAGGCGGTCCGCTGCCTGCAGCAGGGCTTCCCGGTTACCCAGCTTGAGATCGACCGAACGGATGATCGCTACCGCCTCGTCCATCTCGGTTAGCGCCCCCGCCGCGGCGATGCCGCGCACCTCGGTGAGCGCGTCGCGCACCCGGCGCTGCATCGCTTTCAGGTAGACGCCACGCTCGGTCGCCGCGGCGACGCCGCGCAGCGCATGTTCGAGCTCGAGGGCCCGGCCGGCGAGGTACATCATCCGCTTGCGCTCCGGCGAGCGCTCGGCGTTGGCGGTGCCGTCGCCGTCGCGGAACGAATCGAGAAAGTTGTGGCGGATCTTCTCCGACCAGGCCACCAGCTCGAAGCTCGGCGAGCCGATCGAGTGCTTGCCGACGTTGACCAGGCGTTCGTCCGGCACTGTGTGGCAGCCGTAGCAGCTCGTCGCCACGTCGTAGAGGTCCGTCGGCCGGCGCATGCCGGCGGCGAGGCTCGCCGCAATGCGTTGCTCGCGGTGCTCAGGCGTCTCCGTCGTGTGGTCGATCCCCTTGCCACCGTAGTCGTTGTGGAGGTCGATCCAGTCCTGGCCGGCACCGTGGCAATTCTCGCAGCTCACCCCGGAGACCGCTCGCAGCTGCTCGCCCTGCACCGTCGGCGTGTAGTGGCATGTGAGGCACGGGCTGTCGCGCTTCATCAGCCGGAAGCCCATGCGCTGGGTGATCGCCTCCGCGACCTCTCCGCGGTGCAGGCTCTTGAAGCCGACGGCGTGAGGGGTGCGCTTCCACACCTCGTATTCCGAGACGTGGCACTCGCCGCAAGCTTCCGCGGTCGCGATTTTGGTCGGATCCTCGAGCGCGAACTCCACCGGCGCCTGAGCCTGTGCCGCAGCGCTGGCAAGAGCAGCGAACATGGAGAACCACATGGCGCGCGCGAGACATTGCAAAACGCAAATTATTCTAGCCGGTCGCTCGGTGCACTTGCGACCCACAAGGCAGCTTGCGACGACAAAATTGCCTCGGGAGGCAAATTCGTCACCGCAAGGTGACTCGTATCGTCGCTCGTCAGGTGAGCCCGCTGAGAGATTCTGCTGAAGTGCCGATCGGCGCAGGATGTTGAGAGGCAGCCGTAGATGGGTGGAGACCTCTTGCCGTTGAATAGACCGACGCCTCGATTCCAGCTAAGATGCCCATATGGTCAGGGCGACAGGCACCGTCATCAACGGCAAATCGTGATCCCCGGAGAGTCCCTACAAGAAGGGATGAAAGTGACTGTACTCGTCCCTGAAACTTCGGTGGAACAGGGTTTCAAGCTTGGGCCAAGAGATGAAGCGACCCTTCTAGAGTCGATTCGAGAAGCTGATGCAGGTGAGCTGATCGACGGAGACGAAGTCCTCCGGGAGCTGGGTTGCCGCGCCTGACCGAAAGCACGTTAAAGCGATACCGCGTTGAGCGACTTACTGCCCGTCAAAGTCACTCCCCGCGCGCGGCGAGAGATTTGTCGTGCCTCGAGCTGGTGGGCTGAGTATCGGACCAAGGCACCGCATGCGTTCCGTGACGACCTCCAGCGTGCTTTCGACACTTTAGCGAGACAACCCCAGATCGGTCCGCCAGCGACGAACGAGAAACTTGCGGGCGTTCGTCGACTTCACCTGAAACGGATTCGGTATTACCTGTACTACCGAGTCAGGCACGCCAGTCGCGGAACAGCGCCCAATCTCGTTTGAGCTCCTGAGGCGACTCCGTTGTCGTCGGCCGAGGGCTCAAGGCGCCGCAGACTCGCCGCGCTCGACCCTGAGCGGCAGGGCTTGACCGGCCTGGCGCCATTCGCCATCGATCGCCTGTCGCTCGTCGACCAGCTGGCCAGCGAAAGCGGCACCGATGGCGCTGATCCCTAAGGTGATAGCGGTGCCGTCCAGCACAACCTCTGCCACGGGGATGCCCGTGGCTCCCTGATCTGGGCTGTCGAGGGTGGCTGCAAGGTCGCCGTCCTCGGTGAGGCGGAGGTCGAAGACGAGTCGGATCCGATGCTCGCCGACAGCGAGATGACCGCGCCACTGGCCGACCAGGTCGGCGTGCGCCATGGGCTCGGAGTTGTCGGCCATTGCCACAGTCGAGGACGACGAAGCGGTTGGCTCGGTGGCTTCGCTGAACAGGCCGAAGGAGCCCAGGAGAGCGAAGACGCTGAGGTGTAGAAGAGTGAGGCTCATGGTGTTTCCTTATTCGTCGGTGAAGATGTCTTCGATGGCGTGCCCGAAAAGACGGGCGATCTTGAAGGCCAGGGGGAGGCTGGGGTCGTACTTGCCGGTTTCGATCGCGTTGACGGTCTGGCGCGAGACTTGGAGCTCGCGCGCCAGGTGGGCCTGGGTCCAATCGCGCTCGGCGCGTAGCACTTTGAGTCGGTTTTTCATCGGTAACGCTTCCAGCCGAGCACGCTGCCGAGGGAGTAGAGAATCGCCATGACCATCGTGAAGTCGCCGAGGTCGGCCGGTGGCGCGCCGAGGCGCTCGAACATTCGATAGCCGGCGATGGCGAAGAAAGTGCCTCCGAATCCCAGGGCCAGGGCCTGCAGCTGAATCAAGCGCTGTAGCTCGTCGGCCTGGCTGAGAAATCGGCCGTAGGCGAGGATGACGAAGAGACCGGCAACCGTCGCCAGCGCCGCTACCAGCCAGGAGATCGGCCCTTCGGGCAGAAGACCCCGCTTGATCAGCTGGGAGCCACCGGCGAAGCAAACCGCCCAGACCCCCAGGGTCCACATCACTCGCATCAGATTGCGCCAGTCCCGGCGCGTCGTGTCGCCACAACGTACCAGGAAGGGCTCGCGAGTCGATTCGTCCATGTCTTATTTCCTTTCCAAGAAGTCGTGTTTCCTTGACATTTCGAAGTGTATGGTGAGCGCGACATAATGTCAAGTTTGTTTTACTTGTCTCGGAGTGTGCGATGATCCGCCGCATGGGGCTCGATCGGCACAGGGAGACCGTTTGATGGCTCGACGAGTGCTCCTGTCATGGAGCTCCGGCAAGGACAGCGCCTGGATGCTGCACGTTCTGCAGCAGGAACCGGAGATCGAGCTCGTCGGCCTCCTGACCACCTTCAACGAGGCCGTCGACCGGGTGGCGATGCATGCCGTACGCCGCGACTTGGTGGAGGCGCAGGCCGCGGCTGCCAGCTTGCCGTTGTGGCCGGTCGACTTGCCCTGGCCGTGCTCGAACGAAGACTACGAGCAGCGCATGGCGACGGTCATCGCCAAGGCGAGGGACGAAGGCGTTACCCACATCGCTTTCGGTGACCTCTTTCTTGAGGACATCCGCGAGTACCGTGTTCGGCAGCTGGCGGGCACCGGCGTCGAGCCTCTGTTTCCTATCTGGGGCACCCCGGAGGATACGCCGGAGCTGGCCCGGCAAATGATCAACGCTGGCCTGCAGGCCGTGCTCACCTGCGTCGATCCCAAGCAGCTCGACCCAGCCTTCGTCGGCCGCGAGCTCGACGATCAGTTGCTACGGGACCTGCCTGAGACCGTCGATCCCTGCGGCGAGCGTGGCGAGTTCCACACCTTCTGCTACGCCGGGCCGATCTTCGAGCGCTCGCTCGCCGTGCGCACCGGCGAGCGGGTCGAGCGCGACGGTTTCTGCTACATCGACGTGCTGCCGGCCGACGATTGAAGTAACGAGAATCGAAGAGCTTCAGGAGTTCAAGACGATGTTGAGTGAACAAGTGGTGCCCTGGACGCAAGTTGCGAGGGAAGAAGGCCGCCTGGAAGGTGAAGCTGCGATGCTGTTGTGCTTGATCGAGAAGCGTTTCGGCCCCGTCGGTACTCAACAGCGAAACCGTATCCGCGGCGCCGACTCGGAGACCTGCTCTCCTGGGGGGAAAGAGTGCTCGAAGTCGAGCGATTGGCGCAGGTCTTCGGCGATTAGTCGCGCAATCGGCTGAAACCAGCACATTCCAGCAGCGAATCGAAGCGAGGATCCTCACGCAGCGGATCGAATCG
>JBCCGX010000551.1:0-6686 GCA_039029035.1 Acidobacteriota bacterium
GGGCTTGCCGCGCCAGCGCCTCAACCACCACCTGCACGAGCTCGAAAAGGCCGGCCTGGTGGAGCTGGTGGAGGAGCGCCGCAAGGGCAACTGCATGGAGCGCGTGCTGCGCTCGGTGGCGCGCTACTACCTGATCAGCCCGGAGGCCCTGGGCACGGTCGGCGCCGACCAACCGGAGAGGCTGCGTGACCGCTTCTCCTGGAGCTATCTGACGGCGCTGGCCGGCAAGGCCCTGCGTGACCTGGCGACGTTGCGACGCCGCGCCGATCGCGCCGGCAAACGCCTGGCAACGTTCTCCCTCGAGACGGAAGTACGCTTCGCTTCGGCCAAGGCCAGGCACGCCTTCGCCGAGGAGCTGACTCGCGAGACCGCCCGCCTGGTCGCCAAGTACCACGACGAAGAGGCCCCCCGCGGACGGCGCTTCCGCTTCTTCGTCGGCGGTTACCCGCAAATCACTTCACGCAAGCGCGCGACCGCCGCGAGCCGGACAACAAAGAGGTCCAATGATGAAGCCAACTAAAGAGACGGTGAAGGTCACCGCCCACCAAGACGGTGAGGCACGCTCCCTGGAGGCCGAGCTGGAGGTGGACGCTCCCGTCGCGGCGGTGTGGAAAGCGCTGACCGACGGCGAGGAGTTGGCCAACTGGTTCCCCTTCGAAGCTCGGGTGACCCCCGGCGTCGGGGGCTCGGTCTGGCTCTCCTGGGGCGGCGAAGGCGAGGAGTGCACGATCGAGGCCTGGGAGCCGGAGCGCCATCTGCGGACGATGTGGCCCGGGGCGCATGCCGCCGATCCGGACAAGCCGGTGGTCGTCGACTACACCCTCGAAGGCAAGGGCGGTAGCACCACTCTGCGTCTGGTCCACACGGGCTTCTCCAGTGACGAAGAGTGGGACGACGAGTTCGACGCCCACCGGCGCGGCTGGTCGTTCGAGCTACGCAGCCTGCAGCACTACCTGCACCATCACAACGGCAAGCGGCGTCACATGGTGAAGGCGCAGACGCCGCTCACCGTGTCCCACGAGGAAGCCTGGGCGCGCGTCACCGGGCCGAACGGGTTAGCCCACCAAGGCACCCTCGAGGGCCTCGCTGAGGGCGACCGGTACGCCATCACCACGGCCAGCGGCGATCGTCTGGCAGGCGAGGTGCGGGTCGCCTCACCTCCCACCGATCTTGCCACAACGGTCGAGCAGCTCGACTTCTCGCTGCTTCGGCTGTCCATCGAGCGCTACGGCTACCCCGAGGGCCCGATCCACGTCCAGCTCTGGCTCGCCGCCTATGGCATGGACGCCGCCGAGCGACGAGCACTCGAAGGTCGCTGGCAAGGTCTGCTGGACAACCTCTTCCCGTAGGGAGCACAACGCACGCCGTCTCACTCTCCGAACGACAAACCACATCCGAACGACAGGAGAAATTCATGCGTCTGACTCGAGCCTCGAAGACCCTCTCAGGAGTGCTTTGCGCCCTACCCCTCTGCATCAGCCTACCGGCCAGTGCCGGTGAGACCGGCACCGCCCAGGCGGCGTTCGATCGCCTCAAGAGCCTCGCTGGGACCTGGCACGGCTCGGCCTCTGAGAAGGGTGGACCGGCGATGGAGATGGCTCACATCTTCCGCGTCTCGGCCGGCGGTACGGTGGTGATGGAAACCATGGACCCAGGCAGCCCGGATCACGAGATGATCAACATGTACCACCTCGACGGTGACGAGCTGGTGCTGACCCACTACTGCGCCGGCAACAACCAGCCGACGATGCGCCTGGCTCAGCCTCTCCCGGCAGCCAACGAGATGCGCTTCGATTTCACCGGTGGTACCAACCTCGATCCCGCCAAGGACGAGCACATCCACGGCACTCGACTGGTCTTCGTCGACGATGACACCCTCGAGAGCTCGTGGACCGGCTACAAAGACGGCCGCGACAACGGTACGATGACGATCACGCTCCAACGCGCCGAGTAACCACGCGCCCGTTGCCCGCCGAATGCTTCTGCACACAGAAGCCACATTCGGTCTTCGGGTTTCCCTCTTCCGACCCCGGTCTTGCCCTGCTGTTGGGCTGGAATGTGCTCATGGATCCGAGCACCTTCCAACCCACCTCAGACCCACCGTCGAAGAGGGAGACCCCATGCAAACCACCCGCCTCTGCTTTCTCTCCATCACTCTCATCGCCGCCGTGCTCGGCGTGTTGCAGGCCAACGCCGAGTCGACAGATGACATCGCCGACACGCCGATCGATTCGAGCCGCCTCGGCGAGCCGGTGACGCTACACGGCGTGCGCCACGGCAGCCTGCTCTACCGCACCCAGCAGCCGGGCATTTTCCTACCGGCACCGAGCCTGGAGACCGACGTCGCGCTCGAGATCACTGGGCTGATCGCTCGCGCTCAAGTGCGGCAGCGCTTCCACAATCCGACCGACCGCTGGCTCGAAGGTGTTTACGTCTTCCCTCTACCGGACGATGCCGCGGTCGACGGGTTGGTCATGCAGGTCGGCGACCGGCGGATCGAAGGCGAAATCCGCGAACGCCAAGAGGCCAAGAGAGTCTACGAGCAGGCGAAGAGCGCCGGTCAAAAAACCTCGCTGGTGGAGCAGGAGCGGCCCAACCTCTTCACCACCTCGATCGCCAACATCGGCCCCGACGAGTCCATCGATGTGGTGATCGAGTACCAGCAGAGTCTGCGCTACGAGAACGGACGATTCAGTCTGCGCTTCCCGCTGGTCGTCGCACCGCGCTATACGCCCGGTGGCTCGCGATTAGCTCATGAGGTGAACCGATCGCCGGCCTCTGCGGACCCAGTTGCTTCATCCCTTTGCACGGTGGGCTCGGCGGGCCTAGAATTCGCCACCTCCGGCTGGGCGATCGATACAGCACGCGTCACCCCGCCGGTGGCGTCGCCGAATCCGGAGCAGACGCTGAACCCGGTCTTTCTCCACATCGAGCTCGACGCCGGTTTGCCGCTCGCGACCCTCGACAGTCCGAGCCACGCCTTGCACATCGAGCGCGGCCCTGGCTCGAGTTACATCGTCGAGCTCGACGACGTCGTGGCGCCAGCGAATCGCGACTTCGTTCTCGAATGGGAGCCGGAAGTCGGCTCCGTGCCCCAGGCCGCCCTGTTCAGCCAGGAGCTGGACGGCGAGCTCTACTCGCTGCTGATGGTCCTGCCGCCGCATGCCGACGGCGGGAGAGCGCGTCTGCCGCGCGAGACGATCTTCGTAATCGACACATCAGGCTCGATGGACGGCGCCTCGATTCGCCAGGCTCGCCAGGCCCTGCTCTTGGCCCTCGATCAATTGCGGGCGGAAGATCACTTCAACGTCATCCAATTCGATAGTCAGGTCGAGCAGTTGTTCGCCGCCAGTGTGCCAGCAACCGACGACACTGTGGAGCGCGCGAAGCGCTACGTCGAGAACCTCCAGGCTGGCGGCGGCACTGAAATGCTGCACGCTCTGCAGGCAGCTCTGGCGGACCAGACTGAAGACCTGGGCTTGCGGCAGGTGATCTTCGTCACCGACGGCAGCGTCAGTAACGAGGCGCAGTTGTTCGAGTACATCCATCAGAATCTGCACGACAGTCGCCTGTTCACCGTCGGCATCGGTTCGGCGCCCAACTCCCACTTCATGCACCGAGCCGCTGAGCATGGGCGCGGCACGTTCACCACCATCGGCCAAGTCAACGAGGTCGCGCGACGTATGGGTGAGCTGTTCGAGAAGTTGGAGAGCCCGGTGCTGCACGACGTCGAGATCACCTGGAACGATCCCCTGGCCGAAACCTGGCCTGGACGTGTGGGTGATCTGTACCGCGGCGAGCCCATCGTGGTCGCCGCCAAACTGCCCAACGGCCTGACCACCGACATCTCGGAGGTGCGCGTCGCCGGCTGGCGGGGTAGCACACCCTGGGGTCAACAGCTCCGCCTCGGCGGCGGGGCTGAGGCGGCGGGGATCGACAAGCTCTGGGCGCGTCGCAAGATCGCCGCTCTCATGCGCAGCACAGCAGAAGGTGCCGATCGGACGGAGGTCCAGCGCCAGGTCACGGAGCTCGGGCTGCACCATCACCTGGTGTCGAAGTACACCAGCCTGGTGGCGGTCGACCCAACACCGACGGCGCCGGCCGGTGTGCAACCGGAGTCGAGTCGCCTGCCGGTCAACCTCCCCGCCGGCTGGACCGCCAACCATGCCAACGTCCGCCTGCCCAATGGCGCGACGCCGGCACGGCTCGATCTGCTGCTCGGCCTGCTGGCGATCCTTGGGGCCTGCGCTCTGGCGCGCCAGGCGGCTCGGATTCGGCCGTGAGACGGAGGGCTCTGTTCTTGGCCGCGGCGATCCTGGCCCTGACCGGAGGAACGAGCCTCGGCCGGGGCGCCTGGATCTTCGCCAAGGCCGAGCTCGCCCAGGTGCTCCTGGAGCGCGCCTGGCAGCGGACCCTCGAGGGCGGCGAGCGCGTGCGCCCATGGTCTTGGGCCGACACCTGGCCGGTCGCCCGGCTGCGGGCGCCGCGCCACGAGGCAGAGATGATCGTCCTCGCCGGCTCGAGCGGCGCCGTGCTGGCCTTCGGGCCGGGTCATCTGGACGGCAGCGCCCGACCGGGCGAAGTCGGCAATACCGTGATCGCCGGCCACCGCGACACTCACTTCGAGTTCCTGCGCGACCTCGAGCTGGGGGATGCGATCACGCTGGAGAGCGCGAGCGGCAGCCAGTCCGAGTACCGGATTGAGAGTCTGCGGATCGTCGATGCCAGTGATGGCTCGGCGATCCAGCCGACCGCCAGGGAGACCCTGACCCTCGTCACCTGCTACCCATTCGACGCCCTGGTGCCCGGCGGTCCGTTGCGCTACGTGGTGCGAGCGAGCAAAGTCATCAGCTGATGACTTGTCGACTGTGCTAGACCAAGTATAATTACAAGTATACTTGGAGGTAACTATGGGACAGCTGACACTCTACCTTGATGCCGAGACCGAAAAGAAGATGAAGACCGCTGCTGCCATGGCAGGCATCTCCCTGAGCCGTTGGGTGGCTGGCCTGATCCGAGAGAAAACCGCGGACGAATGGCCGTCCTCGGTTCTCGAGCTTGCCGGCGCCTGGCAAGACATGCCGACAGCCGAAGAGATCCGTGCAGGCGAGGGCAATGACGTACCCCGCGAGACCCTTTAGTGTTTGTGCTCGACACGAATACGGTCATCTACTTCTTCAAGGGCAAAGGGAGAGTCGCGGAGCATCTGCTGGCGACGTCGCCGCGTGAGATTGCCCTGCCGGCGGTGGTCGTCTATGAGTTAGAGGTCGGTACTCTCAAAATGGAGGCGGCCACGAAACGCCGCAAGCAGCTGGATCAGCTGGTCACGGCGACGACAGTCCTGCCCTTCGGTGTCGAAGAGGCAAGGATCGGTGCTCAGATTCGTCTGAGCTTGGAGCGTGCCGGTATGAAAATCGGTCCGCTGGACAACCTGATCGCAGCCACTGCCATGAGACATAGCGCGATCCTCGTGACACACAACGTCGATGAGTTCAGCCGGGTCGAGGGCCTCACGATCAGTGATTGGTTCGTTTGATCATCGGCGCCGCAGCCACTCGGCCTCTTTCCTGACGGCCCGCCAAAGCGCCCGCGTGACCAGGAGCGCGGGCGGCATCTTGCCGAAGGCTTGGGCGATGGCGTAGAGCGTCCACAGATTGACTCGGCGTTCGCTGGTGATCGCCCACACCGGCTCCCAATGATCGGGCATGAACTTGGCCTTGAAGGCGTCGAGCCCTTCGAAGTTGTAGAACCGCAGGCCGTGGGCGCGGATCCACGCCAACAGACCTCGCAGCCAGAGATGCTGCCGCGGCGGCGCGACGCCGGAGCGGCGCGACAAGGGCGACAGGCCCAGGGTGACGTAACCCGCGCCCTCGGCAGCGAGAGCGCGCCAGGCGGCGTCGACCAGCAGCTCCGCCGTGCCGTTGGGCGCGGCGCGGCCGCGGATGATCTGCTCGATCAGCCAGCCGTTGCGCGCCGGGATCGGCGACGCGACGAGAAAGCCGACGGCTGCACTCCCCTGCTCGGCGACGAAGACCCGGCGATCGTAGAGGCGCCCCAGGGTCTCGGGCTCGACCAGGAAATGCAGCGGTGGCAGCCCGCGGGTTTCGAGCCATTCTTCCAGGCAGCGGTGCAAGCGGGGATTTTCGCTCGCTCGGTCCCGCGGCCACTCAGCAGCGACGACACCTTTGTTGCGCGCCCGATTGAGCTGCGCCCGCAGGGAGGCCTTGTGCCGCAGAATCCCTTCCCAGCTCGCCGGATCCCAAACCGGTTGTGCGCCGAGCAGGATGCGATCCAACGGGCCACGACGCTCGAGGCGCCGCGCCAGGCGCTCGTTGGCGGCGAAGTAGCAGGTGGCAAGACCCCGCGCATGGGTCGCGGTCTCGAACTCGGCGACGACCTCGCCCAGGCGCCGCTCGTCGCAAACCGGGGCACCTGCCACCACGCGGTAGCCCGCACACGTCACAAAGCCGATGACCGCATCCTCCGCCTGGGAGAACCAGCGCTCGAAGCCCGGATTGAGGATCTGATAGGAGGTGACGTTCCAGCCGTATCGCGCGATCAGATCATGCACCGCATCGAGGGCTTCGGCCGTTGCCGGCCCGGGGAGGGTGCTCATCGAGCAATGATATGCAGTTAGGATTCGCCCATGAAGCCGAGCCGCGAGCCTACGGCGACCTACCTGGCGA
>JBCCGX010000552.1:0-6681 GCA_039029035.1 Acidobacteriota bacterium
CATTCGCGGGGCCTTCGGCAGTCCCCCCCTCGACGAAGCCACCGTCCGCGGCCTGGCCGCGGCACTCGCTCGAGAGCTGCACACTCGCGGGCCGGCACCGAAGGCTGTTCTCGGCGGCGACACCCGCGACAGCACGCCAGTCCTCTGCCGCTGGCTCGCCGAAGAGCTACAGGCCGGTGACGTCGCCACCACCTATCTCGGTGTCGTGCCGACGCCGGCCGTCGCCTTCGCCACCCGCGCCTCGCACGCGACCGCTGGAATCGTCGTTTCGGCGAGCCACAACCCTCACCCGGACAACGGCATCAAGCTGATCGACGGCCAGGGCTTCAAATGGTCTCCGGCGGCCGAAGCTGGCCTGGAGTCGCGTTCGTGGCGAGGCTCCGACTCGCCCGCCGCGGTCTCCCTGAAACCTGACGAAGGGGCGATCGAAGGCTATCTGCAGCACCTCACCCAAAGTCTCGAGGGCTCAGCGCCGCTCAGTGGCCTCGCGGTGGCCTTGGACACCGGCAACGGAGCGGCTTCCGCCTTTGCGGAGGAGCTCTTCACCGCCCTCGGCGCCCGGGTGCACGCCCTCCACGCCAACCCCGACGGCCGCAATATCAACGCCGGCTGCGGCTCGACTCATCCACAAGTCGTCGCCGCCGAAGCCCGCGCTGCGGGCTGCGATCTCGGCTTCGCCTTCGATGGCGACGCCGACCGCGCGATCTTCGCCGACGAAACCGGTGAAGTGCGCGACGGCGACGCCATGCTCTATCTGTGGGCCAAAGATTTGAAGCAGCGCGGCCAGCTGCCTGGAAATCGACTGGTCGCCACTTCGATGTCCAACCTCGGCCTGGAAGTGGCACTCCGGCAAGAAGGGATCGAGGTGGTGCGCTGCGACGTCGGCGATCGGGTCGTCGTCGAAACCATGCGCCAGCACAGCATCGAGCTCGGCGGTGAGCAGTCAGGGCACCTGGTGAGCCTCCCTCTCGGGACCACCGGTGACGGCTTGATGAGCGCTTTGCAGCTCGCGGCGCTACGTCAGCGGGACGGCCGCCCTTTGTCCATCATGCTGCAGGACTTTCAGCGCTTTCCGCAGCTGCTACGCAACCTTCGCGTGCGCCACAAGCCAGATCTCGCCAGCCTGCCACGTGTCGTCGAGGCGTCGCGCGAAGTCGAGCGCCAGCTGGGTACTGAAGGGCGTCTGGTGCTACGGTACTCGGGCACCGAGCCTCTCGTCCGCATCATGATCGAAGGCCGCGACCGAGCCGAGATCGAGGCTCTGGCTGATGACCTTGCTGCGGTCCTCGAGGCGGAGTTGACTTAGTGCTCCGTCACGCTTCCTTTGAGTCGTATGGCCGGTCCTCGTCGCCGTGGACCGGCGTTGCGCTGCCTCAACAGAGCCCCACTATGCCTTCCTCAGCGCGCCTTGCCCACGACACCGAATCCTCGACCCTACTTCCCAATTGAAACGTGACGGAGCACTCGATGCCCAAGCCCCTCCTCCTCTCCGTCAACGTCGACCACATCGCCACTCTGCGCCAGGCTCGGGGCACGATCTATCCCGACCCGGTCGACGCCGCCGCGATCGCCGAAGAGGCCGGAGCCATGGGCATCACGGTGCACCTTCGCAGTGACCGACGCCACATCCAAGATCACGATGTCGAGCGCCTGCGCCAGCGCGTCGCCGGCAAGCTCAATCTGGAAATGGCGACGACGGAAGAGATGCTCGCTATCGCCACCAACTTGGGCCCCGACCAGGTGACCCTGGTGCCCGAGCGCCCGGAAGAGGTCACGACCGAAGGCGGGCTCGACCTCATCGGCAGTCGCGACGAGATCCGGCAGGCGGCCGATCGGCTCGACGCCCACGGCATCAGCGTCTCCGTTTTCATCGATCCCGATCCGGCCCAGGTCGAAGCCCTGGTCGACCTCGGTGTCGAGCGCATCCCCGGCTTCGAGATCAACACCGACGCCTACACCTGCTCGGCAGACGCAGCCCAAGAGGCGGAGCTGGAGAAGATCATCCGCGTCTCGGCTCTGGGCGCCGAGGCCGGGCTAAGGGTCTACGCCGGCCATGGCTTGACCTCGGACAATGTCGGGCCCATCGCCGCCGTGCCCGAGATCGAGGAGCTCAACATCGGCCACTGGCTCGTCAGCCGCGCCTCTCTCGTCGGCCTGTCGGCGGCGGTCAATGAGATGCTGGCGGCGATGCGGGCTGGCCGCTCGTAGCGCCGGCGCCGTAGGGCGGGGCTGATTCTCGCACCTCGTCGATCTGCTCCTCGGCCGACAGGGGCAGTGCAAAGACCTTGGCAAGATCGAGGGCGAGCTCGGGAAAAGACGGGCTGCGCAGTGTCTCGTTGTCGGTGTAGACGCCGGCGACGCGATACGTCTCGCCTTGCAGGTGCAGCACCTCCACCACCGCTGGATTCGGCTGCACCAGCCAGTACTCCCCGACCCCTGAGCGCGCATAGAGGCGCAGCTTGCGCACCCGGTCGTGACGCAGCGAAGAGGGCGAAAGCACCTCGATCACCAGAGCCGGCGGGCCCTCGACATGGGTTTCCTTGATCTGTGACCGATTGCAGACCACCAGGATATCGGGTTGTACGACGTCTCGGTCCGAAAGCTTGACATCCGTCGGAGCGACCAGTGGCCTACAGGTTCGGCCGCCCAGGTGGTGCGACAAGAGAACCACGAGGTCCGTTACGATTGCCTGATGCCGGCTCGTCGGCGCCGGAGACATACAGAACGGATGGCCGCCGATAAGCTCCCAACGCTCACCATCGTTCCAGGACTGGTAGTCGGCCCACGAATACAGACGTTGGACGTGCCCTACAGACCTCATCCATCGAGCGTAGTCGAGAGCGGTCCGAATCGCAAGCTTCGCCTTCTCAGCCGTACGACGCGGCGATCGCCTCGATCCGATCGAGGGCTTCCTCCAAGACGTTCTCGGGCGGCAGGAAGACAACTCGGAAATGGCCATCGCCGGCGAGGCCACCGAAGCCCGATCCCGGTACGATGACGACACCGGTCTCACGCACGACCCGCTCGCAGAAAACGGAATCCGGAACGCCGAGATCGATCTTGGGAAAGGCATAGAAGGCGCCGCCGGGCTCCACGCAGGAGATGCCGGGCATCGCGTTGAGGCGTCGGATCACCAGATCGCGCCGGCTGCGTAGCTTGGCCATTACGCCGTCGAGATAACCCATCGGTCCGCTGAGCGCCGGCTCCACCGCGTACTGCTCCGGATGGTTGGCCGACAGTCGCGCCCGCTCGAGCTTCTGGATCGCTTCGCAATACTCCGTCAGCTCATCCTCAGGTCCCGAGATCGACGCCCAACCGAGGCGAAAGCCAGGGGCGACGAAGACTTTCGATAAGCCGTGCAGGGTGATGATCTTGGCCTCACTCGACAACGACGCGGTGGCAATGAAGCTGTCCGGCTCGAAGGTCAGGCGATCGTAGATCTCGTCAGAAAAGATCACCAGGTTGTGCTCGAGGGCGATCTCGATCACCTCTTCGAGCACTGCCTTCGAGGTCACTGAGCCGGTCGGGTTGTTCGGGTTGATCAACACCAGAGCCCGGGTACGCTCGTCGATCTGACTGCGGATCGACTCGACATCCGGCTGCCAGCCGATCGACTCGTCGAGGCGGTAGGAACGCCCTTCGGCGCCGAACCGGATCAAGACCGCGGGATAGAGCGGATAGCCTGGCGACGGGATGAGGACATTGTCGCCCGGATCCACCAACGCGGCCAACGCCAGATCGATCGCCTCACTCGACCCTGAGGTGACGTAGGTATGGACGATATTGGAAATGCCTTTGGCGGCGTTGTCCTTCTCCACCGCAGCCCGTGCTGCGGCGATTCCGGAGGACGGGGCATAGCCGTTCTTGTTGGCTCGCATCGCCTCACAGGTCGCCTCGACGATGTGAGCCGGGGTTTCGAAATCGAACAGGTTGGGGTCGCCGATATTGAGGTAGAGAATCTCTTTCCCCGCCGCAGCGGCCTCGTCAGCCCACAGGATGACGTCCCGAACAGCGTAGGTGATTTTCTCGGTACGGCGGGCGGGTCGAATGACGCTCGGCATAGTCTGCTCCCTCGGGCGTTGATCGAGGCCGGAGTGTAACGGACGACGACCATCTCGTGGCAAGATCCAATGCGCCTGTCGGCGATCGATCCGATCGTGATCTCTTCCCAGAGATATGCGACAATAGAATAGGCTTGTCTCGCGCCGATTCATCCAACCTTGGAGACTGTTCCATGACCGACCGAAACCCGATCCGCCGCTTAGCTCTGCTCACCCAACCGCTTCGGTGCGGCGCGCTCCTGGCGTGCGCCTTGATTGTGTTGTCGACTGCACCGGCCAGCCTGGCCCGCGAAGGCGAGCCACCGGTCAGCTTTCGCAAGTCTGCGACACCCTTGACCGAAATTGCCCTACGGACCATGCCGGCGGTCGATGTCGAACGTCTGCGCAGCGAGGACGCGATCGCCGAGCAAGCGCCGACGCCGCAGCCAACGCGCTTCGCGGCGCCGATCCCAGTCGCTTTTGACCTCGAGACCTCTGGAACCTGGGAGAACCTTGACGACGGTAGCCGTTTGTGGCGCCTGCGCATCGCCTCTCCGGGAGCCCTCAGCCTCAACCTCGGCCTGCAGCGCTTCGACATTCCGCAAGGCGCTCGGCTATGGCTCTACGATTCACGCGGCCTTCGCGTCGAGGGCCCCTACACCAGCGCCGATGCGGCTCGAGACGGCTCCCTGTGGACCCCTCTGCTACTCGACGACGAGGTCACTTTGGAGCTCCATCTACCGGCGGGTACGGCCGAGGCTCGGGTCGAAGTCAGCCAAGTAAGCCATGGCTACCGGTTCTTCGGCGAGGTGCCCGGCAAGCAAGGCGCGTGCAACATCGACGTCGTTTGTAGCCAGGCCGATCCCTACCGCGACCAGGTGCGCGCGGTGGCCCGCTACACTCGCAGTGGCGCCTTCCTGTGCACCGGCCAGCTGCTCAACAACACCTCGGGAAACTTCCGGCCGCTCTTTCTGACCGCTGAGCATTGCGGCATCACCAGCGGCAACGCCAGTTCCGTGGTGGTTTACTGGAACTATGAGGCGCCGACTTGCGGCCAGCTCAGCGGCGGCTCCTTGGACGATAACCAGAGCGGCTCGACCCTCCTTGCCGACTACGAGCCGAGCGACTTCGCCCTGATCGAGCTCGACGCCGCACCGAGCGAGGCTTCGAACGTCTACTACGCCGGTTGGGACGTCAGCGGCTCGACGCCACAGAGCGTCGTCGGCATCCACCACCCGCGCGGCGATGAGAAGGCGATTGCCATCGAGGGCGACCCGCTGGTCAGCGTCGACATCGGCACCGGCGGACAGACCCACTGGCAAGTCAACGCCTGGGACGAAGGCACCACTGAAGGTGGCTCGTCCGGATCTTGCATTTTCGATCAAGCGACCAAGCGCTGCGTCGGCAAGCTGACCGGTGGGTTCGCCTCCTGCACCAATCCCACCGGCCTCGACGTCTACGGCAAACTCTCGGTCTCCTGGACCGGCGGCGGCACCGCCGCGAGTCGTCTGTCGGACTGGCTCGATCCGACCGCTAGCGGTGCGACAGTGCTCGACGGCGCCAATCCCGGCGGCGTCGGCCCGGCCTGCGTTACCGATAACGACACGCTGTGCCTCAACAACAACCGCTTCAAGGTCGAAGTGATGTGGGATACGGGAGACGACACCGGCCCCGCGATCGTTGTCCCGGGCGGCACCGGAGACTCGAGCAACTTCTGGTTCTTCAGCGCCAACAACTGGGAGATGTTGTTCAAGGTGCTCAACGGCTGCGGCATCAACAACCACTATTGGGTCTTCTTCGCCGCCACCACCGACGTCGGCTTCACCGCCACGGTCACCGACACCCAGACCAACGAGGTAAAGGTCTACACCAACGCCCTCGGTCAGGCCGCCAACGCGATTACCGACACCAGCGCTTTCGCCACCTGCCCCTGACCCGGCCAACAGAAAGGGCGCCCCGAGCGGGCGCCCTCAGCTTCCCCTTCGCTCTAACTAGCAGGTATCACGGACTGCTAAGTCCGCGCCGCGAAGGAGTAACCGATACCCCGTCGGGTGATCACGTAGCGCGGCTTCGTCACTTCCGGTTCGATCTTTCGCCGCAGGCGGTAGATGTGCGTGCGCAGAGCCTCTTCGAAGACCTCGTCGAGAGGCCACATGCGACGGATCAAGTAGTCGGTGACTACCGTACGCCCCGCATTGCGCATCAGGATGTAGAGCAGCTTGGTTTCGGTCGGGGTCAGCTCGATCGCCTGCCCGTCTAAGAAGGCGGTGCGGCGAGCGAACTCCACCTGTAGCCGATCGTCCACATCGATCCGCGGCTCCAGCGCATAGGCAAAATCGCCGATCCGCCGTAACAGGCGTTCGATCCGGGCAACGAACTCGCCAGGATCGAAAGGCTTGACGACATAGTCTTCGGCAATCCGCCGCAGAGCGTCTGCGGTCGTTTCCTTGTCCTTGACCGAAGTCAGGGTGATGATCGGCAAGTCGGTGAACTCTTGCAGCTGCCGGCAAAGCTCGTCGCCGCTCATGCCCGGCATCAACAGGTCAACGATCGCCAGGTGGGGTAAGCCACGGTGCTCGAGCAAAGCTAGCGCGTCAGCGCCGGACCCTGTGGTCCAGACCTCGAAGCCCGCCTTGCGTAG
>JBCCGX010000553.1:0-6678 GCA_039029035.1 Acidobacteriota bacterium
AACTGGACCGAGCTCGAGCCGTTTATCGACCGCCACTCCGAAGCCTGATTCAGCCACGGCATCTGCCCGACGTGCTACGAGCGCTACCAGGCCGAAAATCTCGGCCGAGGGGAAGTCGAGTCGTCCCAGGCTGCCCCAGGCACGGCCTCGAGGCCAACGGCTTCGAGTCGGGCGACGCGGTTGCCCAACTCGAAGCCGCGCGGTTCATGAAACGACTCGAATGTACGGATCGAACCAGAAATAACCTTTCGAATCGCCGTCGACCGCTGCCGTGAACTCGAGACCATAGAACAGCGTACCCAGGTAGTCGTTCATAGCGAATGACACATAGGGATGATGCCTTCTAGGAGATTCAAAGCTACCGTCGCGTGGAGCGTCCACGCCGTGGAAATATTGATTGAGCGTCGGATTGTTCGTCGTTTCCCAGTTGGTCTGCTGCCCGGTGTAGACAAACCCGTGCTCATCGTCATGCGTCAACCTGAAGTTCGGCCGGCTGAGGGGACTATCACTCCCGGTGACCTGGTCGAGGGTGATGTTGTTACCGTTCCAAGTGCTGGCGACGAAACGCACCGGAGCCATGACCACGCTGGTGCGCTGATGTGGGTCTTCCAGCCAGATGAGGATCTGCTCACCCCGCGTAACCCTGACAACGTAATCGCCGCCCTGGATCACAGGGGTCCCGCCGTCCTGGATGATCTTCATGTTCGGATGATTGATCGGTGCCGGAGCTTCGAAAGTACCTCCCCCAGACAGCGAACCTGGATCCACCTGGAAAATGATGTCCGTTCTCGTTCCCATGCCGTTCTCCTTTTAGGTTGTCAGCGGCAGCCTGCGACAATTGCAGACTTTTTTGGTTGATGGCTCTTACATTTTGCATGGCCTATGCCAACAACCGAGCTCGTTCGAAGGCTTGACAATTCGCATCAACGGGCGACCGCCCTGGCCCGATCAGGACGACACGAGGACGCTCGAAAAAGCAAAGTATCTCGATGATTCTCGACCTGTGGAGGCAAGAGATCCCCATGAGCAAGAAGCGCTCTGGCACCGCACCTTCGCCGCAGCAGTGCCAGCCCCAACGGTTAGCGCATCGAACGATGGTCGGCGGACGTTTCTGATCGATCCACGGACCTTCTGAAAAAGGTCCGCGGACCTTTCAGCGGCTCAGGGTAAGCCGAGCTCGCTCATGCGCCGTTTGAGCCCCGGGGGCGAGACTTGCAGCAGGCGAGCCGCGGCTTGCCGATCGCCCGCGCCCTGGGCCAGAGCGGCCTGGATCTCCGCCCGCGTCAGGTCGGCTGGCTTGCGCAGCTGTGGGCTGGCCTCGATCATCCGGTAAAGGGTCGCGCGTGAGACCCCGAGAGCCCGGGCCGTCGGCCGCAGGCGCCAGCCATGGGACTCCAGGGCCTCGTGGAGCTCACTCTCGTCGACGTCGACGGCCGGCCGGTAGCGCCGTACCCATTGGGTCGCGATATCCCGTGCGGGCTCCCGCGGCGCGTCGACGGCCGGCGGGTCGGCCAAGGGCTCTCGAACGGCAACAGATCCGAGGATCTTCTCGAGTTGGGCAAGGAGCCCGTCTGGCGCCAGAGCGCGGCCAGTGATCACCATCCAACGCGCCACGTTGCGTAGCTCACGGACATTGCCCGGCCAGGGATGGCGCGCCAGGCGGGCGACCGCCTCGGCGGGCGGCCATGGCCGCTTGGCGTCGCTGGCGGACACGGCCGCCTCACCGATCTCAGCCAGCTCCTGTTGCAGAAAGAAGTCGAGGAGACGCCCGAGGTCGTCACGCCGCTCGGTCAACGCCGGTAGACGGAGCGTGTAGCCAGCCAAACGGTGCAGCAAAGGCGCCCGGAAGGAGCCCTCGGCGATCGCATCCTCGAGCGCAGCGTCGGTGGCGGCGATGACCCGCACATCCACCGGCACCGGATCGACACCGCCAACCGGCAAGACCTCGCGGGTCTCCAGGGCACGCAGCAGCATGGGCTGCACCTCGGGCGGTGTCTCGCCGATCTCGTCGAGAAACAGCGTGCCGCCATCCGCGGCGGCAAAGAAGCCAATCTTGCGGCGATCGGCGCCGGTGTAGGCACCGCGGCGGGCACCGAAGAGCTCGGCCGCTGCCAGCGTCGTGGCCATGGCTGCCATGTTGAGCGCCACGAAGGGCCCTCGGCTGCGAGGTCCGCTCGCGTGCAGGGCTCGCGCTACTAACTCTTTACCGGTGCCGGTGGCACCGCGCAGGAGCACCGGCACGTCGAGTGGTGCCAGCCGCTGCATCTCCCGCCGCAAGTGCACTATGGCCGGACTTTCCCCGACCAGGCCGAGATCAGCCTGCTCGGATGAGGGTCGAACAGGCAAGAGGTGGAGCAAGAGCACCACCCTTCGACCGAGTTGCAGCACCACACCGCGCTCGATCTCGGCGGCAGAGAAGATCCGCTGTGCCTCGACTCGCTGGCCATCCGCTAGGGCCGTGGTGGAGGCGGCAGCCCGATCCAGCACGACCGACCCAGACTCTCGACCCGACAGTAGCCGAAGGGACCGACGACTCACCGAAGGATCCTCCAGGGATCGCCGCCCGCGCCCGGCCGGGGTCTGGAACACCGGCTCGAGACGCGATAACCGAACCTCACGGCCCAGGGTCAGAATCGGCAGGGCCACCCGCTCGCCGACACGCCGTCGATCGGTATGGGCGAGGATCGTCAGGCCAGGGACTTGCTCTTCTGCAGGGGTTGCGCCGCGGGTCGAATCGGTCGACTGCAGCGTCTCCTCGTCCCGCCAATCGTCATCAGAAAGCATGCATCGATTCTAGCCTGGATTGACGGTTAGTCTTGAGCTATTCTCTGGAGAGATGCTGGGCGATGGCATGTTGGACGAGGGTTCCAAACAAGGGTCGAAGAGCGCTCAGGACTCGAACCTCGGCCGCCGTATCGGTCCCTACCGCATCGAGTGCTTGCTCGCTCGCGGTGGGATGGGTCGTGTGTACCTGGCCGCCCGCGAGGACGAGTACGAGCAGCAGGTCGCCCTGAAGCTGATCGACTCGGATTGCTTGAGCACCCGCATCCTGGGCCGCTTTTACCAGGAACGGCAGATCCTCGCCCGCCTCCAGCACCCCAACATCGCCCGCATCCTCGACGGCGGTACCAGCGACGAAGCCTTGCCCTACTTCGTCATGGAGTATGTCGAAGGCGAGCCCATCGACCGCTACTGTGAGGCGCGCTGCCTACCCCTCGACCGGCGGCTCGAGCTGTTCGGCATCGTCTGTGCGGCGGTCCACTTCGCCCATCAGAACCTGGTGGTCCATCGCGACCTCAAACCGGCCAACATCCTGGTGACCCACTCCGGCGAGGTCAAGCTGCTCGACTTCGGTATCGCCAAGCTCCTCGGTCAGGCGCCACTTCGAACGGAGCCTGGCACCGACGCTGCCCAGGGTCCGATGACCCCCGGTTTCGCCAGCCCCGAACAGGTCCTAGGGCGGGAGATCACGACGACGAGCGACGTCTACTCTCTCGGCGTCCTACTTTGCCATCTGGTGAGCGGCCACCTGCCTTACCGCTCGGCCGGCGATCGATCGTCTGGGCTCGTCGACGCCATCCGCGAGTCTCGGCTACGGACGCCCAGCGCGGCGGTTCGCCAGACCCGTCGCCGCCAGGCCGGTCTCGGTCATCGCCGGCTCGCACGCCAACTGGCCGGCGACATCGATGCCATCGTGCTGAAAGCCCTGCAGCTCCAGCCGCAGCGGCGCTACGCTTCGGCCCTGCAGATCGCCGACGACATCGAGCGCCATCGCGCCCGCAAGCCGGTCCGGGCGCGCCGCGGGACCTGGCTCTATGTCGCCGGAAAGTTCGTCCGCCGCCACAAGCTGGGACTCCTGGCGGCGTTGCTCATCGTTGGCTTCGCTCTCACCGCGACGGTTCAATGGCGTCAAGCGGTCCGCCAACGGACCCAAGCCGAGCTAGCTCAGCACCGAGCCGAGAGGGCCCAACAACGGGCGGAGAACGTCGCCGACTTTCTCGGTGAGCTATTCGAGTCGGCCAACCCCAACATTTCCCAGGGCGAGCCCGCCACCTTGCGCTCCGCCTTGGACTGGGGACGGGAACAGCTCGCTGGTCGCCTGCAGGAAGATCCGGAAGTGCGAGCCGAGCTTCTCGGCACGCTGGGGACGGTCCACACCCACCTGGGCCTCTATAGCGAGGCTCGCCAGCTGCACGAGGAGGCCCTGCAAACCCGGCGCACGGCGGATCCTTCCGACAGGACTGCTCTGGCTTCCGATCTCAACAATCTCGGCGGCACGCTCTACAATCTCGGCGAGCTGCCTGCGGCGGAACAGCTCTTCCGCCAAGCGTTGGCGATGTGGCGCCGACTCGGCGACGCGCCGAACGCCGAGCTGGCGCAGCGTAACCTGGCATCAACGCTCATGCAGCAAGGCCGGCACCAGGAGGCGCTGCCACTCCACCGCGGCGTTCTGGCCCTGCAGCAACAGCTCTACGAGGCCGACGATCCCCGCGTGGCTTCCAGCTTCTACATTCTCGGCGCTCTGTACCGACAACGTGGTGATCCCCGAGCGGCCGAGCCCTTCTTGCGCCAAGCGCTGGAGATTTACGTCAGAGCTTTCGGCAGCAACCATACCCAGGTGGCCAACGTGCAGAACAGCCTCGGGCGTGTGCTGCACGCGCAAAGTCGTTACCGGGAAGCCCGGGAGCACCTCGAAGCCGCGCTCGACACCCGCCGCAGGCTGCTTGGGCAGGGCCACGAAAAAGTCGCCAGCAGCAGCAAGAATCTGGCCGCACTGCTACTCGATATGGACGCCAGAGACGCCGCCGGCGCGTTGATCGAACCGGCGCTCGGCACCCTGAGGCGAACGCTGCCGGACGGCGACTGGAAGATCGCCGATGCCGAGAGCGTGTGGGGCAGCTACCTTGCAGCTGGCGGCCACTACGCTCGAGCCGAGCACCACCTGTTGGCCAGTTTCGAGAGCCTGCGCCGGGCCAAGGGCGATGACGATGTCACGACCCGTGACGCCCGGCAGCGCCTCATCGCGCTCTACGAAGTCTGGGGACGAATCCCATCAGGGGTAGACAACCACGTGCTCGAGACCGGCGGATCCCGCTAGGCGTAACGTCACGAGGGTGACCAGCAAGCCAGGGGCCGTCGCACGGCCAGCCGCGAGGGACCCGGTCGAGGCTAGTTTGCCCGGCAGCGGCAGGGTTGTCGTCAGGCCGGGATCGGGATCGACCTCGATCGGTTCGCTCTTGATCTGAGGGTGCGCAGCGTAGAAATAGGTCACGTCGATTCCATCGCCGGCAGAGCTGGATCCGGGCGATGGCGTGAAGTTCGCCTCGACAACCCGCGCTGCGACGTAGCGGGGACTCAGCGTATAGGGCCCCGAAGTCCGGCCAACCTCATCGGCCCTAGTGCGGAAGAAGAGCGTCTCGGGACGGGGTACCGCAAGCACCAGGTGGGTCGGCGTGTGCTCGAGGAGGACCGCTGCCCCCGACCCACCGCACACTTCGGGGAAGAGAGCGAGCGCGGCGAGGGTCTCCGACGCGCCTTCGGTGACGAGCTCCAGATGCACCAGGCCAGCGGCCGGGATCTCCAGGCGGAAGGCCTGAGCCGGCTCCCCCGGGCTGGAGTAGCCGAGGTGCTCGGTGTCCAGGACAAGCTCGGTGGCGTCGGCACAATCCGCCGACGAGCTCGCGGCGAATGCCAGGCTGGCGGTGGGGACCAAGGCAACGAGCCCAACGACGACAGTTAGGCAATGGATACTCTTACGCAAAATGACCTGGCGGGAGAATCTTTCAACGGACACGACGGTCTCCTCTTCGGTTCAAAGGTACTTCGGGCAACCGGCATCCCCTACCGCAGCCTCATTGGCCGCGCTGCACTCACCGGGTGCGTGGTCTTGCTTTGAAGCTTTCCGAAAGAGGCTTTTGATCTCAGCTTTTTTTGCGGGCCGCGAGCCGCCCACACAACGCTAAACCAGCGCCGGGGCGAGGGTTTCGAGTTATCATGCCCGGGAATGAGATCCTGCGCCCTGCTCGCCTTCTTCGCCCTGTCGGCCTTCGCTTGCGGCGACCCGGCAGACCGGGAGCCGCGAGCCGCGCCGCTAGTGATCTTCGCAGCGGCCAGCCTACGTGATGTTGCGGTCGACTGGACCGACGACTTCCGTCGCGAGCACCCGGTCGAAGCCGTGTTCAACTTCGCCGGCTCCAACACCCTGGCCCAACAGATCCGCGCCGCGCCGCGGGCCGATGTCTTCCTTTCGGCCGACGAGCGCTGGATCGACTTCCTGGTCGAGGCCGAGCGCACGGCGGGCGAGCCACGACGCCGGGTCCTGTCCAATCGCCTGGTGGTGGTCGCCCATCAGGAGGCCGAGCTCGAGATCGGCGAGCCGGGCGACCTCGCGACCTCGGACTATCGTTTTCTCGCCCTGGCCGACCCGCAGGCCGTCCCGGCGGGGCGCTACGCCAAGACAGCCCTCGAGCATCTACCGGCCCAGGGCGGCAGCCTATGGAGCACCGTCTCGCCTCGGTTGGCGACGGCCCTCGACGTGCGCGCGGCCCTGGCCCTGGTGGCATCGGATCCGCGTATCATCGGCATCGTCTACCGCACCGATGCGGCGACCTCGAGCGACGTTCGGGTGCTGTTCGAGCTGCCGCAGCCGAGCGATCAGCCGATCAGCTACAGCGCCGC